>JBOGLY010000137.1:0-7694 GCA_050746425.1 Acidobacteriaceae bacterium | reverse complement strand
GGCGACTTCCGCTCAGGACGACAGTTCTCATCGATTGCCAATTCCTTTCGCGCATCCATGCATTTGTGGAAGAACTGCGCGCGTCTCGTCTCCACATAAACCATCCTGACGAGAGTCGGTTGGGAGGGAATCAACAAAATCTCTGCTAACCAGAGGGTCTTGGGGGCATTATAGGAGCGAAGAAAATCTCCCGTCAAACCACCACCCAACTGCTCTTTCCCACTCAAGCCAACCCGTTCGACTCGGTCTCAGCGGCGAGCTCGCTCAGGGTGGGCTTGAATGGGCCACCATCGGGACCTAAAATCCTAGAACGATGTGCTGACGCTGACGCGGAGGGTCTTGCGTGGCTCCCACATGAAGTATTTCGCTCCGTAATTTGCATGGGCCTCGTTATACGTGAAATCTCCCGCCCCGCCGGCGGGAAACATGCTGCGGTTGAAGATGATGTTCGAACCCTCGTTCATGTGCAGGCGATTTGGATTGAAGGCAAAATAGATTCGAACCGGCGCGTTGATGATGGGCAACATCGCGGTGATTTGCGGGCCGACCGAGGTGCGCGGAATTATGTTGGTTCCAGGGACTGCGCCCAAGCGAGTGGGGAACGCGCCTAAGGCCGACCAAGGAACGCCGCCCTGACAAACGCCATTTACCAACTGCGGACAGCCATAGAGCGAACCGGCGAGGCTGGCCTTGGCCTGCGGGTTCAACTGCAACTGGCTGTGGTTCAGCGCCATGTCCAATCCAATATCGGCAAAGAACGAGAAATCCACCGGGCCGCCCAGCGGGATGCGGTATTCGATGTTGTTCGTGATCTGGGTATCGCCGCCGATGGGGGCGACGGAATACACAGGCAGCGGAATCTGCACCGGGCCTAAGGTTGGGTTGGTCGGGTCCTTCGGGACCGTGCTCCCGTCCGCGTTGGTCAGGTTGTACATAACCTTGGTGGGCACGAAGGCATAGGGCGAGGAAGCGCGAACGTCGAAGCCGCGTATATCGTTTTCTCCGCCGGAGTAAAAGCGATCGAACGGCGAGGCGACCAGGCCGGCGATGCCCTGAATATATGCCGCTTGAATGCGGTAGGCGAAAACGTTGCGCCCTTCCGGATTGAAGTGGAACTTCTGGATGGGCTTGAAAAACTTGAATTCCACCAGCGGAGTGATGGAACTGACGTTGCCGCCCAGCCCCGACGCCTGCAAGACAACGTTGAGGCTCTTGCCGTTTCGAGGCCGATAGGGATTTCCAACCGTGCTGTAGCTGTAGCTGAGCGACATCTGGCTGGTGACGATCCCGTTCAACGCGCTTCTGCCAGTGGTGCCATGGCGGAAATTCAAATACTGGAAAAGATTGGTGGTCGCGGGACTGAACGCCTGGATGTTGGAGCGACTCAGGCTATAGGTAGCGCCGATTCGCTTGAAGGTGCGCGGAATCGGATAGCTGGCGGAAAGGCTCAAGCCGGTTTTCGTCTGGTTGTAATTCTGCACGAACGATTGCTGCGCGGTGTCGAAGTTCTGATTTTTCCCCGTCAATCCTGGCACGGAAAGCGGGTTCTTGAAGGCGTTGTACTGAGATTTCTGCGTGGTCAACTGGAACCCCAGGGAGAGCGGATGGTTCCTTACGTAAGGCACCGTCATGCCAAAGGTCATATTGCGCTGCAAGTCGCCAAGTGCGGCCTGCAACGTGAGCGATTCGCCGAGGCCCAGAAAGTTGTTGGTCTGATAGTTCAGGCCGATGAACGCGCCGGAGAGTCCGCTGAAACCGCCGTTCAGACCGATGGAGTTCTTTCCTTTTTCCTTCACATTCAGCAGCAGATTTACGGTGCCGTTGTCGGCATTCTGCTGGGTCTCGGAATCCTGGTCCACCTTCAGCGGGTTGAAATAACTGAGCTGGTTCAACCGCAAAAGACTCATCTCCCAGAGATGGCTGTTATAGACCTGGCCTTCTTCCAGCAGCAACTCGCGACGAATGACGCTGTCGCGCGTGGTGGTGTTGCCGCGGAACTCGATCCGCGAGACGTAGTACGGTTTCCCTTCATCGATATCGATATTCAGGTAGACGAGCTTTTTGGCTTCGTCGATGCGCGGCGTTGGGACCGCGGTGAAATTGATATAGCCGAGTTGGCCGTAGGCCTTCCGCATGTTCTCCAGACCCTTGCCAATCAGGGAGGCATTGAAGATCTGGCCATCCTTGAGCTTGAACAGGGAGCGAAGCGCCTTCACATTGGTCACGCGCTTGTTTCCGGTGAACGTCATGCCGCCGAGGCGGTATTGCGCTCCCTCTTCGACCGGCATGGTGATGTCGATCGATTTGCCCTTGCGCGAATGGATCAACGGAATATACAGGCCGCCCTGATTGCGAATATGCGTCAGCGGCTGCTGCACGCTGGCCCGGAAATAACCGCGGTCTCTGTAAGCCTGCCGCACGCGCTCGGAGTCTTCCTCCAGCTTGCTTTCGTCGTAGGTGCGGGCGAACAGGTCTTCCAGGATGATCGAGTGGGGAATCCCGATCGGTCTCAAGTTCTTCATGGAAGCGCGCAGTACGCGGCTGGACACTTTCTTGTTCCCTTCAAAGCGGATATGACCGACTTTGACGGACGGGCCTTCCTTGACGTTGAAGTTAACCGAGACCGAGGCTGGCGGAATTGTCTTGACGACTGTATGGACCGTAGCGAACTGATGACCGTGTTCGGCGAGCAGCTCCTTCAGCACGGTTTCCGCCAGCTTGATTTTTGTGGGGTCGTACTGGCTATCGACCGAAAGAGGGACTTTCTCTTTCTTATAGCGGTCCAGCACATCGGACACCGATACGGAGCTGAGGCCTTTGTAATTGATCTCCCGGATGGTCGGTCGTTCGCGAACGATGATAGTCAGGATGACGCCTTTGGGCGTGGTCTCGCGGTTGATCTGGACATTTTCAAAGTATCCGGTGTTCCAGAGGGAGTTGAAATCGCGCTCCACGGTTGCCGCATCGTAGGGATCGCCGACATGCGAGAAGATGCGCGCGAGGATCGTTTCCTTTGGAATTCTGCGATTGCCGATGACGCGAATCTCGCTGATGATGCTGCCCTGCGGAGTGCTGGCTTCGGCGGCGGGCGCAACATTTTGCAGCGGGGACTGAGATTGGGCCTGGGCGGTGAAGGTCAGGCCGAGGAGCAACAATGTCGCCACAAGGACCTGAAGGGTCCGGCGGTCCGCTTGAATCCATTGAATTCGCCGAATCTGTCGAATTCGCCGGACCCATCGAGTCGACGGGCGTCGAGCGCTCTTGTTCGGATGGTTTGGGACATGAAAGCCCCCTACACTCGCGGGAAAAATATGCACACCCTCACTGCTAAAAATCGATTCCAAAGGAAAACACGATTATACGGGAGATGTTCGTTCGAATCCTAACCAGCCCATCTGAATAACCTGGCCGAATTTTCGTTAAGGAGCGAAATCGAACGGCGCTCCAGATTAAAAAGTTTCTTAAAAGCGGAGAAATTTGACCTCGTCGACCCTTGCGAATCTCGATTCCCGATTTTTCATCAATCGGAGCAAGGAGAAGGTTCTCAGCGAGACCGGAAAAGAGCCACTGCATAGATTCTTCGCTTCACTCGGAATGACGCGGTTTCTACATCCCAGTAAAAACGCGGACGAGATGTGGGGCGCCCACGTTACGATCCACTATCGAATGCAATTGCCGACGGCGTGCGGCGAACTTCCACCAGGGTGGAATAGAACGTCGGGCCACCGCCCAGGTCGGTGAGCGCCTCGCTGGTCAGCGTGTTGACGCCTTGCCCGTCGCCGGTCAGCTTGTTCCATCCTAAACGCGAAGCGGCCACTCCGGCAGGGACTGAGCAGTTCACTTTCGCGCGCAGTGGAATCGCTCCTCGATCGTTGAACACTTCGACTGCGTCTCCGTCGGCAATGCCGCGGGCCTGCGCGTCCGCCGGATGCATTTCAAGCAGGCCGAAGTGCGACGCTTCCATTGCCCGATGGGCGGCTGAGCCGGCAAAACTCGAATTCATATAGTTGTCGCCCTTGCGGGCCAGCAGCTCCAACGGAAATTTTCGCGCCAGCGGAGAGTGCCGCGATTCGGTTGCGGGAATGTAGCCGGGCAATGGATCGAATCCCTGCGCCGCCAGCGTTTCGGAATAGAATTCCGCTTTGCCCGACGGGGTGCGAAACCATTCCTCAGACGTGAACGGCAGAAATGCTCCGCCATTTTCCTCCTGCGGAAATTTCAGCCGGATTGAATGGCGCAACTCCAACTGCTGGCGCGTCATTCCACGCATCCATCGATTGTGAGGCGAGCCCTTTTGCGGCGCGGGATTCTGTGGCGCGGAAGAATCGTTGCCGCTCAGCGCCTGATCGATCATGTCGTCTTCGGTGTCCAGAAAACATGGCTCGTTGAAACCCATGCGCAGGGCAAGTTGCCGAAAGAGCGTGACGTTCGAGCGCGCCTCGCCAAGCGGAGCAATCGCCTGCTGGGAAAGCTGCAAATGGTAATGACCGTAGGCGCCTTCAAAATCCTTATGCTCGAAAAAAGTCGTCGCGGGGAGCACGATATCGGCATAGTCGGTGGTGTCGGTGAAAAATTGTTCATGCACCGCAGTGAACAGATCAGGTCGCCGCAGTCCCCGCAATACTGCGTTCTGATTGGGCGCAATCGTCGCGGGATTGGAGTTGTAGACTACCAACGCCTGCACCGGCGGATTGTCGAGTTCGGTAAGCGCGTGCCCAAGACGGCTCATGTTCACAATGCGGCCGAGCCGACCGATAGGACTGGACGCAGCTAGATCGGGCCGCTCCAGCGCTTGCTTGTTGAACTGAAAAGCTCCGCTAGTGGACAGCTGAAAGCCTCCGCCAAGCTGTTTCCATGCGCCGGTGAGGCAAGGCAGCATGGCGATGGCGCGAATCGCGGCCGCGCCATTCTGCGCCCGCTGCACGCCATAGTTCACGCGGATCGCCGCCGGAGTTGCCGTCGCATACTCTCGAGTGAGACGCGAAATATCGTCGACCGCCAGGCCCGTCAGGTCGGCGACGCGCGACGGCGGGTATTCCTCCGCGCGGGCACGCAACTGGTCAAATCCATGGGTGAAGCGGGCGACATAGTCGGCGTCGTAGAGATTTTCCGCGATCAATATATGCATCATGCCCAGCGCGAGAGCCGAGTCCGTTCCTGGACGAATCTGCAGATGCCAGTCTGCCGCCTTCGCTGTGCGGGTTGCATAGGGATCGATCACGATGAGGCGCGCACCTTTTTGCCGGGCTTCCTGGATGAATGGCCAAAGGTGAACGTTGGTGCCGAGAATGTTCGCTCCCCAGGCAATGATGGTGCGCGCGTGTCGAAAATGTTCCGTGTCCGTGCCCAGCTTGACGCCGTAGACCGCCATCAACGCCTCGCCGCCGGCGGCGGAACAGATGGTGCGGTCGAGCCGGGATGCTCCCAGCCGGGAGAAAAAGCGGCGATCCATGGAGCCAAAGCCTAGCACCGCCATATTTCCAGCGTAGGAATATGGCAGGATCGATTCCGGGCCGAATGTTGCGGAGATGCCCTTGAATCGGGCCGCGATCGTATCGAGCGCCTGGTCCCAGGAAATTCGCTCGAACACTTCCTCGTGTTTCCCGCGAGGGACGGGACCTTTCGGTACGCCGGGCCTGCGCCGCATGGGGTGGAGCAACCTGTCAGGGGAATAGACGACATCAAGATATTTTGCTACTTTGCCGCAAAGAAAACCGCGCGTGACAGGGTGGTCCGGGTTGCCTTGAATTTTGACTGCGCGGCCGTCGGCATTGACAGAGACGTGCAGGCTGCACGCATCCGGGCAGTCCAGCGGACAGGCCGCATGCACAATTTTCAAGGGTTCCATACAGGACATTTTAGTCCTTGCGGGCCAATGGACAATGGGCGCGGAATATCGCGGCCTTCGCAAGTATCGCCGGCAAATCCCAGGTCTCAAAGACGAGACGGGGCACCCAGATTCGCCTGGTTCCACAGCCCCGGGATCAGACCTGCATTACTTCTTTTTCCTTTGCCTTGCAAAGCTCATCCATGCGCTTGATTTCTTCGTCGGTCAGCTTCTGCATTTCTTCCAGCGACCGCTTCTCTTCGTCCTCTGAGATTTTCTTTTCCTTGGTCGCCTTCTTCAGCAGATCGTTGCCATCGCGGCGAATATTTCGAATTGCGGTGCGATGGTCTTCCAGCACTTTGTTCAGGTGCTTGACCACTTCCTTGCGGCGCTCCTCGGTCATGGGCGGCACCGGGACCCGCACAACCTTGCCATCGTTTTGCGGATTGAATCCCTGAGTGCCGGAGCGAAGGGCTTTTTCGATTTCAACGATCAGACTGGTGTCGTAGGGTTGGATCAACAGCAGTTGCGGCTCCGGAGCGCTGATCTGGCCGACTTGATTGAGCGGCATTTCAGTGCCATAAGCCTGGACTTTTACCTGGTCCAGCATGTGCACTGCGGCGCGCCCCGTGCGGATGGATGCGAGGTTCAAGCGAAAATCCTCGACCGCTTTGTCCATGCGGCCCTTGAGCAGTTGGTATGTTTCCTTAAGAGCCGGAATGCCGGCCATTGCTGATCCAGCCATGGTTTCTATTTTCCCTCCCGCAACTCGATATTGTAACCAAGGCCGCCCGACTCTGTTCTGGAAAAGGAGCAAACCTCGTTCCCGAGTTGCGGCAAGTTAGAATGAACACTGTTGAAGTTGGATGCAGCTTTCAAGGATGGCATTCGGGTCGCCATGCCTGCCGAACCGTTGCGGCGATGGAGGACGAAGGCTGGTCCGACGCAACGGGTCGGCGCAACAGTCCGGCGCAACAGGGCTGGACCGATAGAAGGCCCTATTTTTTCACGCAAACTGTATGCACACTTGTCCCGTTTGCACCATGCCGTTGAGCGTTCGCCGGGCCTTCTTCCGAGCGGGATGGCGAGGGTTCTTTCGCTGCCCGTCCTGTCGCGGGCATTTGCAGATCCATGGGCGAGTGATTCCGATCGCCGTGGCGATTCTGGTAGCCATTGGATTTATCGCGCTCGACATGAGCGGCAGAACGGATGTGACCGCGACCACATTGTGGTGGGACGCGTTCCAGGTCGGCTCCGTTCTCTTTGTTTTATTTGTGATGCTGGGCTGGCTGCTGCGGATCGATCGCCGTCAACCGACGCGCAAATTCGTCCCGTGATGCCGATGAGGCAATCTTTCGTCTACAAAAGTTTGCCATTCTGAGGTCGCGACGGCGACCGAAGGACCCTCGCGGTTTGCGGAAGAAACGCAAGGTCCTTCACTTCGCTACGCTTCGTTCAGGACGACAAATCCCCAGGTTGCCGGCGGAACTCAGGCGAGAACTTTCAGTCCCGTCGATGCGGCCTGCTCGTGCGCATGGTAGGAAGAGCGCACCAGCGGCCCGGATTCGACGTGGCGGAAACCCATCTGCATGGTCTCCTGCTTCATCCAGGCAAATTCCTGTGGCGGATAAATCCGCGCCATGGGCAGATGGTCTTTCGACGGCCGCAGATACTGGCCGATGGTGAGAATGTCGGTGCCGACCGAAGCCAGGTCGCGGAAAACCTGAAGCAGCTCGTGCATTTCTTCGCCGAGCCCAACCATGACGCCGGATTTTGTGACCATCCGCGGGTTGATTTCCTTGGCGTACTCCAGCAGTCGCAGAGTGCGCTGGTAACGCGCGCCGGAGCGGACCACGCGATAGAGTCG
>JBOGLY010000136.1:0-7707 GCA_050746425.1 Acidobacteriaceae bacterium | reverse complement strand
TCCCCACCGTGTCGCTGCTGGTGCTGGGTGCGATCTCGGTTTTCTTCTGTCTCTTCCAACTGCCGGAGCTTATCGCGGCGCTGATCGTCACCCGCATCGTGTTCCAGTTTCTGCTGCAGGCGGTTGGCCTGGTCGCATTCCGCAACCGCCTTGGCGGCCAGCCAAACCCTTTCAAAATGCCCTGGTACCCAATTCCGGCGCTGCTCGCCATCGCCGGCTTTTTATTTGTGCTGGTCCACGGCAGCAATCTTTCCAATGAAATTGAGTTCGCGACCGTCCTCTTGCTGACTGGCCTGATAATTTATCTGGTGCGCGCCATGGCACAGGGCAAACGACGCCGCGCCTGAATCGCACTTCCGTCCCATATAATAACACTGTACATTACTAACGACCTGCGATACTATGACCCTATGATCGCAAGCTTCCGGGATGCCGATGCGGAGCTGCTTTGGAATACTGGCGAAAGTCGCAAAGTTCCCGCAAGTATCCGCCGAACGGCCTTTAAGAAGCTGGCAATCCTGAATGCGGCGCTCGAGTTGGCGAACCTCTCCGTGCCTCCGGGAAACCGTCTGGAAGCGTTGTCCGGAAACCGCAAGGGCCAACACAGCATCCGGGTGAACGACCAATTCAGGATTTGTTTTGCCTGGCGCAACGGCAACGCGTATGAAGTGGAAATTGTGGATTACCACTGAAAGGAAGAGACTATGGCGAAGGCTTTTGCAATCCATCCCGGAGAAATTCTGCGTACTGAGTTCATGCAGCCACACAAATTGACGGCGTATCGGCTTGCCAAGGAACTGTGCGTTTCCGTTCCGCGGGTGAATGACATTGTTCGCGGCAGGCGCGCCATCTCCGCCGATACCGCGCTCCGGCTGGGCATCTACTTCGGGCTGCCCGCTCAGTTCTGGTTGAATCTGCAGAACGATTACGATTTGCGGACGGCCGCCAAATCTCGCGTGCTGGCAAAAATAAGGCCGCGTACTAAGGCAGCATAAACAATCGGAACTATTTCTTATTAAGCATTTTTACGCTGGCTTCCCAAAGGCCGTTCAGATAGACGGCGCCAAGGGCACGATCGTACAGACCATAACTGGCGTTGCCCTTTTCGCCCCAGATCATGCGCCCATGGTCGGGACGCGCGTAACCGTCGAAGCCGGTTTCAGCGTATGCGCGAACGATTGCCGCCATATCGAGCGAGCCGTCGGAGGAGTAATGAGCGGTCTCCTGGAAATTGCCGCGCTCGTCCACTTTGATGTTGCGAAGGTGCGCGAAATGAATGCGCTTCTCACCGCCAAACTCCTTCACCATAGCGACGACATCGTTGTGAACGTCTGAACCAAGCGCTCCAGAGCACAGCGTGAGACCGTTCGCTGCCTCATCCACCGCATCCAGAATGCGGCGAAGATCGTTGCGATTTTTTACGATGCGCGGCAGCCCGAAGATCGGGCGAGGAGGATCGTCCGGATGGATTGCCATCTTGATGCCGGCGGCCTTCGCCACCGGAATGACGCGCTGCAAAAAGTATTCGAGGTGGCGCCACAGTTCTTCTTCTCCCACGGAACTGTAAGCAGCCATCAAGTCGCGAAACTGTTCTGGCGTATAGGTTGAATCCCAGCCGGGCAGCGTCACGCCTTTGCCTATATCCACGCTGAACAACGCATCCACGTCGAACGCCGTGCTTGTCGAACCGTCGGGAAGCTTGCGGTCGAGCGTGGTGCGCATCCAGTCGAAGACCGGCATGAAGTTGTAGCACACCACCTTGACGCCCACTTTGGCGAGGCGCTGGATCGTCTCGCAATAATTCTCAATCCAACCATCGCGACTTGGCTTGCCCAGCTTGATGTCTTCGTGGATCGGGACACTCTCAACAACTTCAAACGCAAAGCCGTAAGCCTGGATGGAATTTTTCAGCGCCAGAATTTTATCGACCGGCCAGACCTCACCTAACGGCACGTCGTAGATGGCTGCCACGATTCCATGCATCCCAGGAATTTGCCGGATATATTCCAGCTTGACCGGATCGGACTTCCCATACCAACGAAAACTCATCTTCATCGACTACTTCTCCTTAAACTGCGCGACTACGCAGGAACACAAACCTGCTTCTGCCGCCCAAGTCGCTCGATTTCAAGCTCGACGATATCCCCGGCCTTCAGAAACGTTGGCGGCTTCATGCCGAGACCGACACCCGGTGGCGTGCCCGTGGAAATAAGGTCGCCCGGCTCCAACGTCATAAATTGCGACAGATAATGCACCAGGAAAGCACAGTTGAAAATCATCTTCTCGGTCGAGCCGTTCTGTCGCACCTCCCCGTTCACCCACAACTTCATCTTGAGCGCTTCTGGATTGGGAATCTCGTCTGGCGTGGAGAGCCAGGGGCCCAACGGATTGAAAGTGTCGCAACTTTTTCCCTTCGTCCACTGGCCGTTACGCTCCAGTTGAAACGCGCGCTCTGACACGTCATGGTTCACGCAATATCCGGCAATGTGGGCGGCTGCATCCGCGGGTGACGATAGATATCGCGCTTCCACGCCGATCACCACGCCCAATTCCACCTCCCAGTCGGTCTTTTCCGCGCCGCGTGGAATCTGCACATTGTCGTAGGGGCCGACAACGGTGTTCGACGCCTTCATGAACACGATCGGCTCAGTCGGTATCGGCATTCCAGATTCCGCCGCGTGATCGGAGTAATTCAATCCAATGCAGATCACTTTGCCCGGACGGGCGACCGGAGCCGCCCAGCGCTCCGATTCGGCAACGGCGGGCACTGATGCGCCCTCCCGCTTCAGGATGTCCTTTAGGCGCGGAATGTTCGCAGAGCCGAGGAAGGCCCGGTCCCAGTCCTTAAAGTGGGCAGAAAGATCGCGACGCGTTCCCGCATCGTCGATCGCTCCAGGTTTTTCATTTCCTGGCGGACCAAATCGTATCAATCGCATCTCAAACGCATCTCCTTGGCACGCGGTGCCGGTCGATTTCGATTAGTTTCGTTTTTAAAGCTAAATCGATTTTTTAATAGTTTCGCCTTCAAAACGACATCCCTCCGTCGATATAGAACGTCATACCAACCCTTCACTCACTCTTTCGCTCCCGTCCCAATGCCGGATTCCTGGAATCCCATGCCGCCAGTCGGAACAAGCAGTCCTCCATCGACGATGAGACTTGTGCCTGTAATAAAGGAGGCCGCATCGCTGGCCAGAAATGCGATCGCGTTCGCCACTTCCTCCGGCCGCCCGATTCTTCCCAATGCGTGCATCCGTCCCAGAGCGGCAAGCATTTTTTCCGGGGAGCCGGTCATTTCCGCCGTTTCGCGCAACATTGGCGTATCGACGGATCCCGGACAAACGCAGTTGGCTCGAATGTTCCGCGACGCGAAATCGAGCGCAATCGAACGCGTAATTCCCATCAGCGCGTGTTTCGCTGCGACATACGCCGCAGAATTGTTGATCGCGGTAAAACTCTGCACCGAAGACACTACGACTACCGCTCCTCCGCCAGACGCAATCATCGCCGGAAGGGCATATTTCGTTGCGTGAAAGCAGCCCTTAACGTGAACATCCATCGTCTCATCCCACAGCTTGGAACTGGTAGAGACCACATCGCCATAGCGCTGAATGCCCGCGTTGCTCACCAGGATGTTGAGCCCTCCGTGCTGTTGAACGGCAGCTTCCATCGCGGACTTCACTTCGGACTCCAAAGTGACATTGCACGGATGATAGCTCGCCTCGTGACCCGCCTGACGAAGCGCTTCGACGGTTGCCCGCGCGCTTTCCGCGTTGCGATCAAGTATCGCCACCGACGCGCCCAGTTCACACAATTTCTGCGCTGTCGCTCGACCGATGCCGCTCGCGCCACCGGTCACGACCGCCATCTTTCCATCCAATCGCATCACGGATTCATCCTGTCACGTATCGGTATTCAGTATTTCAGAAGTGTGAGAGCCAGCCCATTAGGGAACGCAAACGGTCCGGCAAAGTGTTCCGCATTCCCATTGGCGCGCACGCGATAGATGCACCCGTTCGATTTTCCCCACGTGCCCGAATCGCTGAAGTACAGGTTTCCCTCGGAATCGAAGACAGAAAAATTTGGCGTCAACAATTTTCGATCGCCAACACGATCCAGAGAAGAAAGCAGACGGCCGCCACGATCCACTTGCTGCAACGCGCCCAGTTTGGAGTTGCAGATGAAAATGTCCTGTTTCCGCGAAAACGTCAGTCCCAGGCAAAACCCGCCGAGCCGCGCAATTTCACTCGCCTTCCCCCTTTGATCGATCCGATAGACCTGACCCAGTTCTCCGCCAGCCCACAAATCTCCATCGGAGTCGAAGGCCAGTCCCTCGGCATGGTCCAGCCCTTCCGCGAAAATCTCAAATGAATCGATGTCGACAATCGAATCGCCATTCATTTTGAGCGACTCCCCTGCTTTCTCAGGCTCATCTTCGGTCGAGCTGGAAAAGCGCCGATCTGCCATAAAATCGTTCTTATCGCATGAAACCTGGAGATTTGGCAGGATATGTCTGCGCCAATCATAATTTTCTCCGGTTTCGACAACTTTCTATTGACGGCATTTACTATCGCGAGTACATTTAGGCAACGCCGGCATCTTTAGAAATTGCTGCGTTTGTTGAGATAGGGTCCTAGTTCCCCGCTAGAACCAATCCCGGACCGCCTGAAAGTCGGCCGGACACAGAACCGTTTCAATGTCGATTTTTCACCATTATTTATGAGGAGCCAGCCAAAATGACGTATAGAGTTTACAAGCTTTTTCTATTGTTCCTGCTGGGTGCTTTTTTCACCGCTGGAGCATTCGCTCAAAACGCCAATTCCACGATTCAAGGCACCGTAGAGGACATCAGCGGCGCTGTGGTATCGGGCGCAACCGTCAATCTGACCAATGTTGGCACCGGCCAGACACTCACCGCCACCTCGAAGGCCAACGGCTTTTACACCTTTACCAATTTGAGTCCGGCGAATTATAGACTTTCGGTGACGGCGCAGGGCTTTGCCCAGTGGGTCGGCGTCGATACCCTCCGGGTTTCAGCGGCAGACGAAATTGACCCGAAGCTGAACGCCGCCAGCGTGACCACGAAAGTCACAGTGCAGGATGTCACTCCCGTCATCGATCGGGTGAACGGGACGATTTCCGACGTGAAGAATGCCACCGCCATTGAGACGATTCCGGTTGCGAACCGCAATATTCTGAATGTCCTGGCCTTCAGTCCCGGCGTGGTCGCCGGCGGTTATGGCGGGTCGGGCTCGGGCAACACCCGCATCAACGGCATGCCCGCTGGGTCGGTGGATTTCCTGGTGGACGGCCAAACCATGACAAACAGGAACACCAACGAACTGGAGCAGAATCCGCAGCCGACTCCAACCTTCCAGGAAGTCAAAATCATCACCTCCAACGGCGACGCACAGTACGACCGTCCTGCAATCGTGGAACTGGTGACCAAGAGCGGTACCAATCATTTCCATGGCCAGATTTTTGAATTGAACCAGAACAACCACCTGGAGGCGAGGGTGAAGCACTCCGGGCCTTCCATCCCATTCCTGCAGCACAATGAATACGGTTTCCAAGTCGGCGGACCAGTTTGGTTCCCCAAGATATACAACGGAAGAGACAAGACCTTCTTTTTCTTCGATGCCGAACGGATCCAGCAGAACTCGAACACCGTCGTGGACTACATCGTGCCAACTCAGAGCGAGCGGCAAGGCAATCTTTCCGACATCTTTGCAGGCTCGGGTGGCACCACACCAATACCAATCACGATCTACGATCCGAACTCTACGGCCGCGGGAGTCAATGGCCCCTATACCCGTACGGCATTCACCGGCAATATCATCCCAGCCAATCGCCTGAATCCGGTCACGCAAAAGGTGCTCGGCGTTACCCCGGTGGCCGGTCTCAGCCCGCTTCCCTTACCGAACATTACCAATCCAGATATTTGGCAATACACCCCCAATTACATTCCTCCGGCCAGCAAGACCACTGTTGATAACAAGCTGTACACGGTCAAGGTTGACCAGCTCTTCGGCCGCAACCGCCTGGCCGCGCGGTATTTCTATGGGGACAGCAAACAATTGCATCCGGAGACTTACGCCCCGGAGGAGCCGGACGAGGCGGAAAAAGGCGGACACAACGGATCGCTGAGCTTCACTGAAGTCATCAGCCCCAGGGCCATCAATGTGGCGCATATCGGCATACAGTTCAACAACCATGTCCATAGCGGACCGATACCGGTTCCTAACGTTTCGTCGCTCCTTGGCCTGCCTACCTACCAGACTCCACTCTACTGGCCGCAGTTTTATTTCGATTCCTACACCGGGACTGACAATTACTGGACCGGCATAGATCGCGACAACCCCAAGGATTACCCGGACCAGACCATCAACGCCAGCGATCAGTTTTCCTACAATCGCGGCAACCACCAGATGATTTTTGGCTTCGACGCCGGCAACACACGCATCATCACCGAAGAGACTGGCCAGCCCGGCGGCGATAACGGCATCAACGGGTACTATACCGCGCAGCAAGATACAGCGAAGGGGCCCGACAATTACGTCGCCGATACTGGCAGCGGCCTGGCGGATTTCCTGCTGGGCGATTCGGGCGGGCTATTCGTAAATTACTACCCTATCTACCATACCCGGCAGTCGCAGTTCGACGGTTATGCCAATGACGACTGGCGGGTGACGCAGAAGCTGACTCTGAACGTAGGCCTGCGCTATGAATACTGGACGGCGTTCGCGGATGCCGGCGGAGAGTCAGCTACCTTCGATCCCAATGTCGCGGGAGGCATGATGATCTACCAGGGCAGCGGCGCTGTTCCCTCGCTTATTAACCCGACCGAGTATGCCGCCTGGCAAACCGCGGGACTGCCGATCGAGTCCGCCGCGGCGGCTCACTATCCTCTCAGCCTGTATAACATGCCCAAGAACAACTTTGAGCCGCGGTTCGGCTTTGCCTACCAGTTGAACGGCAAGACCGTTCTTCGCGGCGGCTATGGCATCTATCATTTTCCGCTCCCTATCATTTCATGGCAATCGGCGGTCCGCATCAATGCGCCGTGGAGCTACAGCGCTTCATACTATCCTGACCAAGTGGTGGGCGGGGACGGCACAGCGGCCGAACTGGAGTTTCCGATCGCCGCGACGCAATATGGCGGTCCCGTGGGCGTGAATCAGTTCATGCTGGGCAGCCAGAACTGCACCGGAGAGCCGGCAGGCACCTGCGCCGGATCGGGGTACTCGATCAATCCCGCCAATGCGGCTGGGTCGATTGAGTCGATTACCAGCTTTAATGCTCGCTTTTTGGATCCCAACTACAAACCGGGCATAGTCCAGGAGTACAATCTGACCCTTGCGCGCGAGTTGCCGTTCCACACTGGATTCCAACTCAGCTATATCGGCAACCATAGCAATAACCTGTTGATGGTCGATCCGCTCAACTCCCTGATTCCACGCGACAGTTGCGCGGCTGATGGAAGCACGGATATCGCGGCATGCACGGCGGGTACCGCGTTATACAGGCGCATGTATCCGAAGTTCAGCAACCCTGTGGCCGAATACAGGTATAACGGCTATGGGAATACCAACGAATTGCAAGCGCAGGTTACGCATACCTGGGGCAATGGGCTGACTTTGCAAACCTATTTCACCTGGATGAGGGCGCTCTCCACCTCGGAAATAGGGAACAGCAACGGAAGCACAC
>JBOGLY010000135.1:0-7791 GCA_050746425.1 Acidobacteriaceae bacterium | reverse complement strand
GCCACAAGCACCACGTGCAGGGGCTCGGCCTGCAATGCCAGTATTGCCACACGTCGGTGGAAAAATCGAGCTACGCCGGCATTCCCCCCACCAAGACCTGCATGAATTGCCACGCGCAAATCTGGACCAATGCCGCCCTGCTCGCTCCCGTGCGGAACAGTTGGGCGACTGGCAATTCGATCGTTTGGACCAAGGTGCACGATCTGCCGGACTATGTGTATTTCGACCACTCAATCCATGTAAACAAAGGGATCGGCTGCTCCACCTGCCATGGCAGGGTCGATACTATGCCGCTGACGTATCAGTCCAGTACCCTTCAGATGGAATGGTGTCTGAATTGTCATCGCAATCCGGCCAAGAACCTTCGCCCAACGTTGCAGATTTATCAAATGGCGTGGGAAGGCCCTTCATCGGTGCATCCGGTGTGGTGTACCAACAAGCCCACCACGCCAGGGGTCCCGACCGCACAGTTGGTGGACTGCACCACGCAGAATCCTGACAACGACGGTGCCCAGGTCGCCGCGCTGGATGCGCCGCCGCTTCCGCAGGTCGGTCCCGACGATCCAACGTTTGACGGCAACCGCAATTGGTCTTCTCCAGAGGGCGGGTCAGTCCACGCCCAGGTTCCAGTCAATCCGCATTTCATAAAATTTACAGACCAGCAATCGCTCGGAAATTATTTGCTTGTGCAGTATCACATTCGTCCGCCGCAGCAGCTTACCAGCTGCGACACCTGTCATCGATGAGTCGCACTCCTCAAGTACAAGCACAGTCGGTTCCGAACCGAGCCATGCTGGCAAGCGAATGAACGTCAACCGCAAAGGCCAAGATTCGAAGATGGAAAACGAGCATAAGACGGTGACACAGGAAACCATGCCCCACGAAACCAACTCGACGGAGCAGGCCGAAAAGTCGAAATCGGCGCAGTTGATTGACGCGGCGAAAGCGCGCCTGGCGGGCATGACCGGCAAGCGTTATTGGCAAACCATCGACGAGCTCGCCGAGACGCCGGATTTTCAAGAAGCAGTGCGCCGCGAATTTCCTCAACACGCCGCCGAATGGGTGGATTCAGTCTCCCGCCGCGGATTCATGAAGCTGATGGGGGCTTCGATCGCCCTGGCCGGGTTGACCGGATGCACCAAGCAGCCCGACGAGCCGATCTATCCATACGTAAAGCAACCGGAAGACCTGGTGCTGGGAAAGCCGATCTATTTTGCGTCGGCGCATCCCTTTCCCATGGGATCCGTTCCGCTTCTCATAAAGACTGAATCGTTTCGGCCCATTAAGGTCGATGGCAATCCAGAACATCCGATGAACCATGGAACGTCGGACCCATTTACCCAGGCAACGCTGCTCGGGATGTACGATCCCGACCGTTCCCAGCGCGTGCTCTACCGCGGCGAAACCAGAAATTACGACAACTTCCTCGCCGACTTTGTTGCGATGCTGGAAGAAAAGACGGCCAGCAAAGGCGAGGGGCTCTACTTTCTTAGCGGCACCGTCGTATCTCCAACGCTGGCCACGCAATGGAAACAGGCAAGCGCCAAATACCCGAACGCAAAATGGTTCCAATACGAGCCGGTCAATCGCGATTCCGCGCGGATCGCTTCAAAGCAGGCCTTCGGCGACTATTTCGATCCGCAGTACAAGCTGGACGCGGCGGATGTGGTCCTTTCACTCGACGCGGATTTTCTCTCTGGCCTGTGGTATCCAGGATTTTTGAAGCTTGCCGCGGACTACGCCCACCGGCGCTCGCTCAAGCCCGGCGTCGACATGAACCGCATGTACTCGGTCGAAAGCACTCCCACCACCACTGGCTACAAAGCAGATCACCGCCTGCGTCTCCGAGCCAGCCAGGTGGAAGGCTTTGCCGCGGCGGTTGCGGCAGGGCTTGGCGTGGGCACGGCGCCCAATGGCGCGGCCTGGACTGACGAACAGACGGCTTATCTCAATGCAGTCGTCAAAGACCTGAAGGCGAACGCAGGTAAGTGCCTGGTGATTCCAGGAGAACAGGCAGCGCCGGGGGTCCATCTGGCTGCCATCGCAATCAATGAGGCTTTGGGGAACGTCGGCAAGACGGTTGTCTACACGGAAACCGTGAATCCCATGCCCACCGTGGAAATCGACGACCTGAAACAATTGGTCGCGGAACTGAACGCTGGAAAAGTGGACTGGCTCGTCATCCTCGACACTAATCCCGTGTACAGCGCGCCCGCGGATTTAGATTTCGAAAAAGCACTGGGTCACGCCAAGACGGTAGCCCACCTCGGCCTGTACGTGGACGAAACCGGGAACATTGCGGACTGGCACATCAACGCGGCGCATTATCTGGAAAGCTGGTCCGATGTTCGCGCCTACGATGGGACTGTCAGCATCGTGCAGCCGATGATTGCACCGCTCTACAACGGCAAATCAGCGCACGAGATTCTGCAGCCAATGCTCGACGACCCGACCGCATCGGCCAACGCCGCCGTACAGCAAACCTGGACGAGCGCCGTGGGCGGCACCAATGTTGATCAAAACGGCGACATTCGCGGGCCTTTGACTTTCGGATGGCGAAAGGCGCTTCACGATGGCTGGATTGCCAATACCGCCTTCCCCGTGAAGACCGTCAAAGCGAAAAAGCTCGACGCCTCCGCCGTGACCGTGCCCGACGCGACGGCCCTGGAAGTAATTTTCCGGCCCGACCCAACCATCTACGACGGCCGCTACTCCAACCTGGGCTGGATGCAGGAGTTGCCGAAGCCAATCACCAATCTCTCATGGGACAATGCGGCGCTGATGAGCATTCAAACCCTGGTGAAGCTGGACGCTGTCGAAAGCGATGTAATTGAAATCGAATATCAGGGCAGAAAAATCAAGGCGTCGGTGATGGTTGCGCCGGGGCACCCCGATCAAAGCATCACGATCTACCTTGGCTACGGGCGCAGGAATTCCGGGCGTGTTGGCACGGGGCCGGGATTCGATGCATTTCCCATCCGGCTCGCCGCTTCGCCGCTGTTCGTGGTCGGCGCGACCGCGAAGAAGACCGGCGAAACCTATCAGTGCGCCTCTACAAAGAGCCATTACATCGACCATCGCGACCTGTTCGCGCGCAACTACGGCGATGTGGAGGAAGCAAAAAAATCCAAGCCCGACACGACCCCGCATTCGCTCGAAGGCCGCGAAGCCGAACAGCGCGGCATCATCCGCGTGGCAACGCTGGAGCAGTACAAACAGGACCCGAACTTCGCTTTGGAGAATGCCGACTTCAATCCGCCTCCCAAGGGCACAACGCTGTTCCCAGTGTGGGATTACAGCAAGGGATATCAATGGGGCATGTCGATCGATATGAACTCCTGCGTGGGCTGCAACGCTTGCATTATCAGTTGCTATGCGGAGAACAATCTCGCGGTGGTCGGCAAGCATCAGGTGGAAATTGGCCGTGATATGCAGTGGATTCGCATCGACACTTATTTTGAAGGCGACATGAACGATCCCAAGGCCTACTTCCAGCCGATGACCTGCCAGATGTGCGAAAACGCTCCTTGCGAGCAGGTATGTCCGGTGGGCGCGACCGTCCATTCGCCCGAAGGTCTGAACCTGATGCTGTATCAGCGCTGCGTCGGCACGCGCTATTGTTCCAACAACTGCCCGTATAAAGTTCGCAGGTTCAATTGGCTGCTGTTCTCAGACTTCAACACGCCGCAATATAAGCTGATGCGTAATCCGGAAGTCTCGGTCCGCAGCCGCGGCGTGATGGAAAAATGCTCCTATTGCGTGCAGAGAATCACAAAGGCCAAGATCCGCGCCGACAAGGAAAACCGCACCGTCCGCGACGGGGAAATCGTCACCGCCTGCCAGGAAGCCTGCCCGACCCAGGCCATAACCTTCGGAAACATCAACGACAAAAACAGCCGCGTGTCCAAAGTGAAGGCTCAGAACCGGAACTATACGGTCCTGGCGGACCTGAACACGCGCCCACGCACTTCGTATATCGCCGGGGTGGTCAATCCCAGTCCGGATTTGATGGAAAATACCTGAAATAGACTGAAAGATCGCTAATTCGGCCGATTTGGAAATAGAAATCTAGAGACACTGAATGAGGTCGCACGCAGCATGGTCACACCAGGTCTAACGCCGCCAGTTCCAGAAACGCCGCCGGGCGTCGATCCCATGGTCGACCCGGAAACGGGAGAGCAGCGGGTCATCGCGCCCGGTCATACCTTCCGCTCGGTCACCGAGAAGCTGACGCGCATTGTGCTCACGCCGCACACGCCGCTGGGATGGTTTTTCGGCTTTGCCATCGCGGGCAGCTTCACCGTAATGCTGTTGGTTGCGGTGACCTGGCTGTTTCTGAAGGGCGTAGGCATCTGGGCCATCACCATCCCCGTCGCGTGGGGCTTCGCCATCATCAACTTCGTCTGGTGGATCGGAATCGGCCACGCCGGAACATTGATTTCCGCCATTCTCTTGCTGTTCAAGCAGACTTGGCGCAACTCCATCAATCGCTTTGCTGAGGCGATGACCCTGTTCGCCGTGGTCTGCGCGGCCATGTTCCCGGTGATCCACACCGGTCGGCCCTGGCTCGCGATTTACTGGCTCTTTCCCTATCCAAACACAATGAACTACTGGCCGCAGTTCCGCTCGCCACTCATGTGGGACGTCTTTGCGGTCTCCACCTACGCTACGATCTCGGTCGTCTTCTGGTACATCGGGATGATTCCCGATCTCGGTACACTGCGCGACCGGGCAAAGTCGAAATTCGGCCGCTTCTTCTATGGCCAGATGGCGCTCGGCTGGCGCGGCTCCACCCGGCACTGGATGCGCTATGAAACCGCATCTCTTTTGCTGGCCGGGCTTGCCACGCCGCTGGTTCTTTCCGTCCATACCGTCATCAGCTTCGACTTCGCGGTCGCCATCATGCCCGGCTGGCACACAACCATCTTCGGCCCCTATTTCGTCGCCGGTGCCATCTACTCCGGGTTTGCCATGGTGCTGACCCTGGCCATCCCCATCCGCAAGTTCTATCACCTGGAAGACATCATTACCCTCCGGCACCTGGACAACTGCGGCAAGATCATGCTGGCCACCGGTTTTATCGTGGCTTACGGGTACACGACCGACATCGCGTATGCCTGGTATTCCGGCGACAAGTGGGAATTCTTCATGGCGTGGAACCGTATGTTCGGTCCCATGGGCTGGTCGTATTGGCTCCTCATCTTTACCAATGTCGCGTTTCCCCTTAGTACGCTGTGGTCGCGCCGGCTGCGGCACAATGTCGGCTTCCTGTTCATTTTGTCCCTGATCGTGAACACGGGAATGTGGTTCGAGCGCTTCGTGATTATCGTCACCAGTCTTACGCGCGACTACCTCCCCTCCTCCTGGGGCACCTACTACCCGACTCGCTGGGACTATATGACGTTCTTTGGAACGCTGGGCCTGTTCACGTTCCTGTTCTTCCTGTTTATCCGGCTGTTGCCCATGATTCCAATGTCGGAGCTTCGCCAGATATTGCCCGGCGCCAGGATCAATGAAGCGGAACTTCAGCACAAAGGCGGTGACTGATGCTAGTGCGCGAAGGGATTTACGGATTGCTTGCCGAATTCGACACGCCCACCGAGCTGGTGCTGGCGGCAAGGGGCTCCTACGCCGCCGGATATCGGCGGATGGATTGCTATTCGCCATATCCGGTCGAAGAGGCCTCCGAAGCCATGGGCTTCGACGAGCCGAAAGAAAAGGGTGTCGCCAGGGTCTGCCTGCTGGGTGGCATTCTGGGTGGCGTGGCCATGTTCACCCTGGAATCCTGGATCTCTATCTGGGCCTATCCTCTTAACATCGCCGGACGCGGCATGTTTTCCTGGGTGGCCTTCATCGTTCCAGCGTACGAGTGGACAATCCTCTGGGCTGGGCTCGCCGCCGGTTTCGGGATGTTGGCGCTTTGTCGTCTGCCCGCGCCCTACCACCCGGTCTTCAATGCGCCCAATTTTCGCAATGGCGCAACCACTGATAAATTTTTTCTCTGCCTGGAGGCCGACGATCCACGGTTCTCCATCGCCGATACGCGAGAATTGCTGGAGTCGTTTCACCCAGTTTCCGTTGTCGAGGTGGAGCATTAAAGACATGCCAATGCATTCGACAAATTCCCCGTTTCGCTGCTCGCCTCGCTGGTTGTTTCGCTCGACGCTGGCCGCCGCCGCTCTCGCGTTGCTGGTTCCGGTCTCCGGCTGCCGGCAAGACATGCAGAACCAGCCCAAGATGATTCCGCAGCGCGGCACGAAATTCTTTGCCGACGGCCGCTCCGTCCGGCCCCAAGTTGCCGGGACTGTGGCCCGCGGTCAACTCGACGCCGACCAGTATTTCTATACCGGCCTGATCGATCAGAAGGAGCAGGACGCCATGCCCTTTCCGGTCACGATGACAGTGCTTCGGCGCGGTCAGGAACGCTTCGACATCTATTGCACTCCTTGCCACTCCCGCGTGGGAAACGGTCGCGGAATGATTGTCGAACGTGGATATAAACCGGCCGGCGATCTGATCGAGCCGCGAATCATGAAGGAGCCGCTGGGCCATTATTTTTCCGTCATCAGCAATGGCTACGGCGCCATGCCGGACTACGCCGCGCAAATCGTTCCTCAGGACCGCTGGGCGATTGCCGCCTACATTCGCGCCTTGCAGTTGAGCCAGCACGCTACGCTGAACGACGTTCCGCCGGGAACCAATATTCAGACATTGGCTGAGGTCTCGCAGCAGATGGGATACCCGCCGAATTTCCCCAAGGGATGGACCTTGCCGGAAATGACCAACGTCCCCAGCGCGGGAGACATGACGATCGCTCCAGGCTCGACCTCACTGCCTCAGGAAAAAGGAACGGCAGCCGCGGCTTGCATGGCGGGCAGGAAACATTCAGCTCATAAGGGAGCAAGGTAGACCGTGACTGACGCAACCATGGATTTCGGAAACGCGAGACAGTTGCCCGCCGACCTGAGCGCGCCGCCCTCAGTTCTTCGCTGGCGCGCGCGCGCGGTCCTCGTGACTGTGGTGTTCACCGTGCTCGCCATCATCGACCTCATAATCAGCCGCAGCTTCGATTACGTGCTGCGTGCCTGGGTCATGGGCCTGATGATTTGCCTTAGCTTCTGCATCGGCGGCCTCGCCGTCCTGATGGTGCAATGGTGTTCCGGCGGCAAATGGGGCCTGCTGGTTCGCCGCCCGCTGGAGGCGATGAGCCGGACCATTCCCCTGGTCTTTCTCATGTTTCTGCCGATCGCGATCTTTGCCAAGCGCCTGTATATCTGGGCGCGGTATACCGATCCCCTGGCGGCGCTGCATGCCGGTCATATCGATGCCATGCAAGCTCACGCCATTGCGTACAAGAGGCCATGGCTGCACCTCTACGGCTTCGGCGGCTTCTGGGTCCGCGGCATTGTCTGCTTCATCATCTTTGGAATCTTCGTTTATTTTCTCAACCGCTGGTCCTTGCAGCGCGACTTCGACACCCAGCACGGCAACTGGTTCTGGCAGAGGCGTTTTGAAAATTTGAGCGGCCCCGGCCTGGTCATCTATTCGCTCGTGCTGACCGTCATGTGCGTGGATTGGGTCATGTCGCTCGATCCCACATGGTTCTCCTCGATGTACGGATTTCTGTTCATCGTCTCGCAAGGGTACGCGGCACTGGCACTGGTCGTCCTGGTGGTCCTCGCGCTTTCGCAATACGAACCCGTAAAATCCATCTTCCGCGTTACAGAGCAGCACGACCTCGGCAATTTGCTCCTCGCATTTGTCATGCTGAACATCTACATGGCATTCTCG
>JBOGLY010000134.1:0-7796 GCA_050746425.1 Acidobacteriaceae bacterium | reverse complement strand
ACCGTGCACTTTGCATTTTTAGCAGCCTGGCGCGACCGTTGGCGCAATTGGAGCACGCAGCGGACCGAGCGCAAGGCCGCCCGCGTCGCCGCAAAGATTTTGGCGAAAGAACAGGCCGCGCTCGCCAGCCATCCGGAAGACGATCCCCGCATGTTTCAGGACACCCGCAAGGACGCACTACCTACCCGCGTCCGCAAACGCCCCGACTTCTGGCAGGAACCCGTCCCGGCCCCGCCGCCGCAACAACTCCCCGGTGGAATCTCATCGCGCAACGACTTCGATGACGAAATGGATACTGAGGACTTCGCCAGCGCCAGACTTGCGAGGTCGGCCCAGACGGACCAAATCGAATTTGCTCGCCCCGCTTCCCTGCAATCGTTGCAGCCCGGACCGTCTTCCGAACCACCGGCGCTGCAAGTGCAGATTGGCGCCCGTGCCGATGCCTCAGCCAAGTCCGTCACCGTCACAGCCAAGGCAATCGAAGGCTATCGCCTGCCACCGAGCACTTTGCTGCATCGCAGCGACGAAAAGCAGGTGGTCCGTGATGACGCACTGCTCGAGGAGGCTCGAGTTCTGGTGGAGAAATACGCCGAATTCGATGTCCTCGGCCAGGTAGTGCAAATCAATCCCGGCCCCGTTGTCACCACCTTCGAATTTCGCCCGGATGCCGGAGTGAAATACAGCCGCGTCGTCGGCTTGCAGGACGATCTATGCCTGGCCATGCGCGCCGAGAGCATTCTGATTGAACGCATGCCTGGCAAAAGCACCGTAGGTCTCCAAGTCCCAAATGCCGAGCGCGAGACCATCTGGCTGCGCGACATGATTGAGGCGGAAAGCTTCACCCATAGCAAATCGCGCCTCACCCTCACCATGGGCGAGGACATCAACGGACGCATTGTCCACGCCGACCTGACAACCATGCCGCACGTGCTGATCGCCGGTTCCACAGGCAGCGGCAAGTCCGTCGCCATCAATGCGATGATCATGTCCGTCCTGTTCAAAGCCACGCCGGAACAGGTCCGCCTGATTTTGGTCGATCCGAAACGTGTGGAACTGGGAATGTATGAAGGCATTCCGCATCTGTTCACGCCCATCATCACGGAGCCGAAACTGGCCGCCAACGCGCTGCGCAATGCGGTGCGCGAAATGGAGCGGCGGCTGAAGCTGCTCGCTTCCCGCAGCGTCCGCAACCTGGAGCAATATAACAAGCTGTTTGAAACCACGCCTAGTCTGTTTGAAGCCGACAATCCCGACGAGAAGCCGCTGCCGATTATCGTCATAATTATCGACGAGCTCGCCGACCTGATGATGCTCGACCGCGCCAACGTGGAAGAGTCCATCACTCGCCTCGCGCAGATGGCGCGCGCCGTCGGCATTCATCTGGTCTTGGCTACGCAGCGGCCTTCCGTCGATGTCATCACCGGGCTGATCAAAGCCAACGTCCCGACGCGTATGTCCTTCCGCCTTGCGACCAAGGTGGACTCGCGCACTATCCTCGACTCCAACGGGGCCGAGTCGTTGCTGGGTCGCGGCGACATGCTCTTTCTTGCTCCCGGCACCTCGCGGCTGCAACGCATCCACGCTCCGTTCGTCACGGAAAAAGAGATTACCGCCGTCGTCGAGTTTTGGAAGGCTCAGGGCACAGCCGAATACGTCGAAGGATTTCTCGAGGCTCCGCACGACGACAAGGGCCGCGACAGTGAGGACGGCAACGACGATCAGGAAGCCAACGATGAATTGTTTGAGGACGCCGTTCGCCTGGTTTTGGAATTCGGAAAGGCTTCCACTTCGCTGCTACAGCGCCGCATGCGCATTGGCTATGGCCGCGCCGCCCATCTGATTGATTTGATGGAACGCGATGGAATCGTCGGCCCGGCGGACGGCTCCCGCCCGCGCGAAATCCTCAAGCCCGCCGGTTGGCTCCAGGAAGTCGAGCAATCCACGCGCTAAAAGCTAAAGCAGTTTCTTCAATGCGTTGTCATCCCGAGTGAAGAATGTTTTGTCATCCCGCGTGAAGGTCAGTCGTTGAGCGACTGACCGCAATCGAGGGACCTGCGTTTCTCTCCGGCTTACGGATCGATATTCAATGCGATCTGCCACATTCCAACACAACTTGATTTTGTCGTCCTGAGCCGAAGGCGAAGGATCTTGCGTTTGGCCGGCAAACGCCAGATCCTCCGCTTCACGACAGGCCTCATACTTATGCCCAATGCCAACAAAGCGATCCGTACTCAAATAGACAAAAAAGCGGGCCCGAAGGCCCGCCTTTTGATTAGCTGCGTAGCTGATTTACTGTTGCGACCTGCGGAAATATCTCGCGATCGTCCTGACGAACTGCCGCGCCGCTGGAGGAGTCGCCACCTCGCCCTCCAGAATGGTGTCAAACGGCACATCATGTCCGTAGAACTCACGCGTATCGTTCGTGTTCTGGTTCACGACCGTCCCGTTCAAGTCGATTCCGGCAAACAGTCCCTGGCTGCGCGAATAGGTCAGCAGTTCGGATTTCAACGTTAGATTCGTAGCTGCGGCTGCGTTACGTCCCACTGGTCCAGCGGACGCCGCCGCATCTCCACCAATCTTAAACTTGCTCTTCAGCAGGTCCTGCATCCCGCGCTGGTTCACCGCGATCAGCACCAGGTCCGTGGATTGGCCGCCGATTTGGAAACCGAAGCTGCCTCCTGCCATCTGAACGAACGCCGGAGCGCTCCATTTTCCGCTGGCTGTCCTGCAGGTGACGACACCCTGACCGTAGCTGCCGCCGACAACAAAGGCCGCTTTCTTGTATCCCGGAACAACAGCCACGCAGGTTGCACTGGACATGATGCTCATCGGGATGGATTTTGCCGGTATTGATTCAATTTGCTGGATGACCACGGCTGCGGCATCCAGGCGATCGATAAGGTCCGTACGGCTGGAACCCGCGAATGCCTGGGAGCCCAAAAATGTGACCGAAGCGGCGCAAGTGGCTAGAACTACAAATTTCTTCATCATAAAAATGTCAATCCCTCGCTCATTCAAAAAATAAACGTTCGCACGAGCGCCTACCTTGCCGAGCTCTTTGCGTACGTCTACCAACTACTTACAGATTACTAGGATGCTGAAAAATGGGGAACGGGATTGATCAAATTGGGCAACATGAAAAAAAGGGTTGCAATGCGCGATGTCCCGCCACTGCAACCCCCTTCGGATTCTCCCAAATCCGTAGTCGGTGAAACCATTACAACCCGGATCGGGCGCTTCGCAAAAAGTACGGACGTCTCATGTCTCCGTAACGTTACGTTAGATTAAAATTCGGCTTCTGCGTGGCGTCCATTTTTCCCGCACCATCAAGCGTCGCGACTTCGATTCCGACAGCGAGCGGGGCCTGCGCGGCGGACTGGATCGCCAACGTGAGTTCCTGTGCCCGCATCGTGAGCGCAGTCCGGTTCTTCACGCCCACTTTTTGCATCAGTCGAGTCACGTAGGATTTCACCGTGCGCTCTTCGATCTTCAAACTACGGGCAATCTCCCGATTGGAACCGCCGTCGAGCAGCAAATCCAACACCTGTTGCTCTCGTGCTGTAAAACTGACTCCTGCTATCGCGCCTGCGCGCTGCGCCTCGAAGGCAGTCAGCAGCCAGCCAATCAGCTCCGCCTGGACGCGTCTGGGCGCCCAAATCGATCCGGATGCAATTAGGCGAATAGCTTTCTCAAACTGTACTGGAGTACAAGCTTCGTGCAGGAAGCCTTTTGCGCCTTGCATCAGCACTCTAAATATCGCCTCGTGCCCAGAGGCGTGGGACATCACCACGATGGGGAAATTTGGATGGGCCTGACGAATGGAAGCGATCGCTTGCGAGATGTCGGGACCCGCATGGACGCCGATCAGAACCATGTGTAAACGAGAGGGCGTCCGGGCCTCGTTGCCTGGCAGAGAGTCGATGCTCCCGATCACAATGTCGATCCCGGTATTGGTCTCGAAAAGCGCCTGCAGACCCGCCGCGCGCAATGGGTCAAGCCCAATCGCATGAACGCAAATCCTCGATTCGGGAAGCCGGACCACGGCTCTGCGGTCCGCGCCCGCGGAATTGGCTGGCACAACCGCATGTAGTGAAGTAGGATTCACATCGGCCATGTCTCACCGTTCTTTCATTGCGGTACCGTCTCACCCGTCATGCGATCTACTGCAAAACCAGGGAGCATTTATCCCAGGCGCAACATCGCTCGCGTGGACCGCAAGCTGGCGGTAGCGACGAACCTGAACGAAAAAAGAAAGGACAAAGCATCCTTGGTTTTCCTCTAGAGCTTGGGCAATACGATTCCCTGCTGGTTCTGGTATTTGCCCTTGCGGTCCGCGTAACTTATTTCACATGTCTCGTCCGACTCGAAAAACAATATCTGGCACAAACCTTCCATCGCATAAATCCGCGCCGGCAGAGGAGTGGTGTTCGAAATCTCGAGGGTGACAAAACCCTCCCACTCCGGCTCAAACGGAGTTACGTTCACAATGATGCCGCAGCGCGCGTAGGTCGACTTGCCCACGCAGATCGTCAAAACATTCCGCGGAATCTTGAAATACTCCACCGAGCGCGCCAGCGCGAAGGAATTCGGAGGTATCACCACCGAATCAGCATGCGCGGTAACAAAAGAACGCTCGTCGAACTTTTTCGGATCGATAACCGTGCTGTTAACGTTCGTAAAAATCTTGAACTCGTCGGAAACTCTCAGGTCGTATCCATAGGACGATAGCCCATAAGAAATCACTCCCTCGCGGACCTGCTTTTCGCTAAACGGCGTGATCATCTGCTTCTGGAGTGCGTTCTCGCGTATCCAGCGATCGCTCTTAATCGACATCCTTCTCCTCTGTTCATGGCCGGCGCATTGGCTCTTCGCGGTTCGCCATCCTCGCCCCGATTCTCAGGGCCCTTCTGGCTGACATCCGCTCCCATCCAATACGGTCTGCTGATAGCTCTAGCAGAGTGTACGAGACTGCCGCTCCATTGACAATCAGGAAAACTCTACCCTAGCATAGAGTTACGTTAGGGACCGTCGTGCATCCGACAGTCCCAGGGGAGTCAGCACTTGATCAAACAGGATGTTGTGCATAAAGTTGCGGAGCGCACCGGGTTGCCCCGCGTCAAGTCGGAGGCTGCCGTCGATACCGTGTTTCTCAGTATGAAAAACGCTCTTGCCGCCGGCGATCGTATCGAATTGCGCGGCTTTGGCGTCTTCAGCGTCAAACCCCGGAAAACGGGAATCGGTCGCAATCCACGAACGGGTGCTGAAGTTCCCATCGCTCCAGGCCGAGCCGTCCGTTTCAAACCCGGAAAAGAACTTCACCTGCTCGACTGAGTCGACCTCTTTCAGGTCCAGTTCCGTGTGTCGGCCTCTTGCAGCCGCTTACGCAGGCGCGCGTGAATGCTCCTCTTCCTCTACAATCATGGGCGTGCCCCAGTTGCAAAAACCGCCCCTGACAAGCGTCCACCATTCATCGACGCTGCGACACTTGGTGGACGGTGCCCCATTCAAGCCGAAACCGGGGTCCCCGACGGGCGATTTCTGCCCTTTGGGGTGGCTTGGCTTGAGTGGGTTGACTGAATTGTCATCCCGACCGAAGGTGGCCGCGGCGACCGAAGTCCACCGGGGCCGAGCATGAAATTCTACCTGCGCCTGCTCTCTTACGTACGCCCCTACACCATCCAGGCCCTCGCCTCCATCCTGCTCATGGCGATGGTCGGACTGCTCGATGCCTTCCGCGTATTGCTGGTCCAGCCCATCTTCGATAAGGTGCTCAAACCCTCCGAAACGGCCCGCCATCTGCAACTCTTCAGTTTCAGCGTGGGAAGCTCACATTTCCACTTGAACCTGGAGCAACTTGTCCCAAGCTACTTTCACAACGCTTGGACCATGGTTGCCTTCGCCCTGGTCGCCTCCACAGTCATCAAGAGCCTCTGCGGCTACCTGGGCACTTATCTGTCGAACTACGCCGGCTATGGCATGATCACCGACCTGCGAAACGATCTGTATGAAAGCATCCTGCGGCGTTCGGTTTCCTTCTTCCAGAAACACTCGACAGGCACCATTCTTTCAACGCTGATCAATGACGTGGAGCGGGTGCAGTTTGCCATGTCCACGGTCATGTCTGGATTTCTGCAACAGTTCTTCACGTTTTTCGCGTTGGTCGCTGTGGTCGTCCTGAAAGGCGGCGAGCTGGCATGGGTGCTGCTGCTGTTTGTTCCGGTCGTCATCTCCTCGTCAAAACGAATCGGACGCAGTGTCCGCACCACCACGCGCACTGGCCAGGACAAGCTCGCCGAGATTCAAAACATCCTGCATGAAACCGTCACCGGCAACCGAATCGTCAAGGCTTTCAATATGGAAGTCTGGGAGATGATTCGCTTCCGCGGTGCGGCGCGGCGCCTGTTCCGGGCCAATTTGCGCTCGGTCAGCGCCCAGGCCATCAGTTCGCCGTTAATGGACCTGATCGGCGCCATCGCCATCGCCATGCTTCTGCTGTTGGGACGCACTCGCATCCAGCATCATGCCATGACGGAGGGCGCTTTCTTCGCTTTCATCATCGCCGTATTCAAGCTCTACGATCCAGTGCGTAAATTCGCCCTGTTCTACAACAATTTTCAGCAGGCGTTTGGCGCTTCATCCTCCATCTTTAACTTCATGGACGCGCAGGACGATGTCCGCGAAAAGCCCCGCCCCGTGCAGCTCAAAGCCTTCAAGAATACGTTTTCCTTCCACCACGCCGACTTTTCCTATGCCGATGAAGAAGGCCAGAAACAGGTGCTGCACGACATCAACCTGACCGCGCATCGCGGCGAGGTTGTCGCCCTCGTCGGGCCCAGCGGGGCCGGCAAGACCACGCTGGTGAACCTCATTCCCCGCTTCTTCGATGTCACTGGCGGCCAGATCATGATCGACGGCCACGATCTGCGGGATGTCAGCCTTCACTCCCTGCGCGCCCTGATTGCCAAAGTCACCCAGGAAACGATCCTGTTCAACGACACGGTGCGCAACAATATCGCATACGGCCAACCCGACGTTCCCAAGCAAAGGATCATCGAAGCCGCCCGGGCCGCGCTGGCCCATGACTTTATAGAGCAGATGCCGGACGGCTACGACACGATCATCGGAGAAAAAGGCTTTCGCATGTCCGGCGGTGAGCGTCAGCGCCTGGCCATCGCGCGCGCGCTGCTGAAAGACGCTCCAATTTTAATTCTGGACGAGGCAACTTCCGCGCTCGATGCTCAAAGCGAATCTCTGGTGCAGGCCGCGCTCGCCAACCTGATGCAGCACCGCACCGTTTTCGTCATCGCCCACCGGCTCTCCACCGTGCGCCGAGCCACCAGAATCGCAGTGCTGGAGGAAGGATCGATCACCGCCGTTGGCACCTATGAGGAACTACTCTTGAGCTCACCCACGTTTCAGAAGCTTCACCAACTGCAATTCTTCGATATTTCAGAGGCCGCTGTCGCGGCGCGGAGCCATTGATGAGCGAGTCGCCGATTCGGTCTCAGATGCCCATTCAACCCCAGTCCCCCATTCGCTCTATGACCGGGTTCGCTCGCCATACCGGAACAGCTCCCGGAAATGTCACCTTTGTGCTGACGCTGAAAAGCGTCAATCATCGTTACCTCGACTTGCAGTTTTACCTGCCCACTGGCATGGACGCGCTCGAAATGCTCTGGCGAAAGACCATCAAGGAACACATGGTCCGCGGACACATTGAAGTTCGCCTCTCCGTGCAGCGCGCAGGCACAGCGGGGGCGCCGCAATACAATCCCGCCATGGTCCAGGCCTACATC
>JBOGLY010000133.1:0-7808 GCA_050746425.1 Acidobacteriaceae bacterium | reverse complement strand
GTCAGGGGGTTGTCGCCGGTGATCATGATGGTACGAATCCCCATGGCGCGCAATTGCGCGAAGCGTTCGCGCATGCCGCCTTTCACAATGTCTTTCAGGTGTATCGTGCCCAACGCGCGATTATTTTCAGCCACCACCAGGGGCGTGCCGCCGCCCCGCGCGATCCGTTCCACGTCGGCGCGCACCTCATCGGACAGAAGACCGCCGGAGGCCTCCAGATACTTCGCAATGGATTCGGATGCGCCCTTGCGAATTGTGCGGCCATCGACGTTCATGCCGGACATGCGCGTAGTTGCGCTGAAGGGAACAAATTCCGCGTGCATGGTCGCCAGATCGCGCCCACGCAAACCATACGTCTCTTTCGCCAGCACCACGATGGAGCGCCCTTCGGGAGTCTCATCGGCCAGCGACGACAACTGTGCGGCATCCGCAAGCTGGTCTTTGCTGACGCCAGGAGCAGCCAGAAATTCTGTCGCCTGGCGATTGCCGAAAGTGATGGTGCCCGTTTTATCCAGGAGCAGCGTATTCACATCGCCCGCGGCTTCCACAGCTCGGCCAGACATGGCAAGCACATTGTGCTGCACCAGACGATCCATTCCGGCGATGCCAATTGCGGAAAGAAGCCCGCCGATGGTGGTCGGGATCAGGCAAACCAGCAACGACACCAGCACAAACACAGTCTGTGGCGAGTGGGAGTAGACGGCGATCGGTTGCAGCGTAACAACGGCCAGCAGAAAAATAATTGTCAGTCCAGCAAGCAGAATGTTCAGGGCGATTTCATTCGGCGTCTTTTGTCGTTCAGCGCCTTCCACAAGCGCAATCATCTTATCGATGAAGGTTTCTCCTGGGTCCGATGTGATGCGAATCTTGATCCGATCGCTCAGTACTCGTGTTCCTCCGGTGACCGCCGATCGATCGCCGCCCGATTCTCGAATCACCGGGGCTGATTCACCCGTGATCGCGGACTCATCGACCGAAGCCACGCCGTCGATGATCTCGCCGTCTCCAGGAATCATTTCGCCCGCGGAAACAATGACAATGTTTCCGGAGCAAAGCTTGGAACTCGGCACCTGCTCTATGACTCCCTTATCGTTCAGCCGATTCGCCATTGTTTCGGATTTCGCCCGGCGCAGAGCGTCGGCCTGCGCTTTACCCCGGCCTTCCGCCATCGCTTCCGCGAAATTCGCGAAGAGCACCGTGAACCATAGCCAAACCGTGATCTGAATATTGAATGCGATCGATGCTCGATTGCCGCCCAGGCGCTGGAACAGAAGCACGGTGGTGATGACGCTGCCGATTTCGACGACGAACATCACGGGGTTCTTCATCATGTTCGCCGGATTCAGCTTGGGCAGCGAATCGATCAGCGCGCGTCTGGCAATCTGTAGATCCCAGAGCGACCGTTGATGCGCGTTTTTGTGTTTAGCCATGTTCCCTTCCCACCACACGCTAGAAAGTTTTGCCTGCATACAAAAGAAGGTGCTCAAGAATTGGCCCAAGCGTCAGCGCCGGAAAGAACGTCAACGCGCCGACAATGACAATGACTCCCGTCAGAAGAACCGTGAACAGCGGCGTCGTCACCGGAAAACTGCCGGCGGATACAGGAGCGATCTTTTTCCGCACCAGGTTTCCAGCCACGGCAAGCATCGGCACGATCATCAGAAAACGCCCGCTTAGCATCACGATGCCGAGCGACAAATTGTAGTAATTCGTGTTGGCGTTCAAGCCCGCAAAGGCGGAGCCATTGTTGCCTGTCGCCGAGGTGAAAGCGTAAAGAATCTCCGAGAGCCCATGCGGACCTGCATTTGCCAGGCTGCTCAGTCCAAGATGAGGGAGCAATACGGTCGCGCCGGTGAAGCACAAAATCAGCAATGGATAAATGAGCACGTACAGCATCGCCATCTTCACGTCGTACGCTTCAATCTTCTTGCCGAGATATTCCGGCGTTCGACCCACCATCAGCCCGGCGATAAAGACAGACAGAATGACAAAGATCAACATGCCGTAGAGTCCCGCGCCAACCCCGCCAAACACAATTTCTCCCAGCATAATGTTGACCAGTGGGACCATTCCGCCGAGCGGCATGAATGAGTCGTGCATGCTATTCACCGCGCCGCAGCTCGCGTCGGTAGTCGCAGTGGCGAACAACGCGGAATTCGCAATTCCGAAGCGGACTTCCTTGCCCTCCATGTTGCCGCCGGCCTGCGTTTCTGTGGTCTGCTGCGCCACTCCATGCATCAACGGATTGCCACGCGCTTCCGCCCAATATGCAGTGGTCACGCCGGCAAAAAATAAAATTCCCATGGCCGCGAAAACAGCCCACCCGTGACGTGGAGAGTTCACCATGCGCCCCATCGTAACGGTCAAGCCAGCGGGAATCGCGAAGATGGCAAGCATCTCCAGCAGGTTGGAAAAAGGCGTTGGATTTTCAAATGGATGGGCGCTGTTGGTGTTGAAAAATCCGCCGCCGTTCGTTCCCAGCATTTTGATGGCTTCCTGCGAGGCAACCGGGCCTTGGGCAATGGTTTGTGCGGTTATTGTCCGAGCGACGGGCTTGCCGTCACTGCCCTGCGCGACGACCTTCTGCGGTTCGAGTACCCGCGCGGTGTCGTAGGGATGCAAATTCTGCACCACCCCTTGCGACACAAGCGCGAGCGCCAGCACAATGGAAATCGGCGCCAGCACCCAGAGAATGGCGCGGGTCGTATCTACCCAGAAATTGCCAAGCGTATTTTGCTCGCGACGACTGATGCCGCGGACCATTGCGATTGCCAATGCCATCCCAACAGCGGCCGATGCGAAGTTGTGATACGCGAGCCCGGCCATCTGCGTCAGATAGCTCATGGTCGTTTCCGGAACATACGATTGCCAATTGGTGTTCGTGGAAAAGGATGCCGCCGTGTTCAGCGCCAGAACAGCCGGCACGTTGGGCCAGTGCTGCGGGTTCCATGGAAGCCAATGCTGCACACGTTCAATCAAATAAAGCGCCAGCATGGATACCAGACTGAACAGCAGCATGGCAGTTCCATATTCAGTCCAGCGCATTTCCTTGTCCGCTTCGACGCCTGTCAGTTTGTAGAGCAGGCGCTCGATCGGGACCATCACAGGATCGAGAAACGTCTTGCGGCGCTCAAATACATTCGCCATGTAGATGCCGAGCGGTCGCGCAATCAATACGATCAGCAGAAAAAACAACCCGATCTGGAACCAACCATTCGCGGTCATGCCTAGAATCTCTCCGGACGCAGCAGCGCAACCACTAGGTAGACCAGCAAGGCCGCAGAGACCAGAAGTAGGACTAGAGCCCCGATACTCATCGACTTACCTCAACCGCTCGCACCCGAAGGCATATCCAATCGCCAACGCAAAAAATAGGAGGGTCAGCAGAACCATCCAGATGTCTGTCATTTCTTGCTCCAGAATTTTCCGCAGGCCAGCCGCTTCGACAGTTGGCATCAAAGTGAATAAAAAGGGCGTAAGAAGATCGTAAAAAAGTTATAAGGAAGGCCCAGGGCGTACTCCGTCTGGGACAAAACGGTAACCCACCCACGGTTCCGTCAGGATATAGTGGGGTTTCTCCCCCGGCTCAATCTTGCGACGAAGTTGTCCGATCAGGACGCGCAAGGATTCAGGCTGGTCCACATTGTAACCGCCCCACACCGCGACCATCAGTGTGCGACGGGTCATGACCCGGTCTGGAGATAGTGAGAGCACATGCAGCAGGTCGAACTCCTTCGGCGTCAGGTGAACTTCCGCTCCGTGCACAAACACCTGGCGCGATACCGGATCGATGCGGAAATCTCCCACAACAACTTCCGCACTTTTGTCTTCTTCCGGGGCATGCTTTTGCCTTCGCAGCGCCGCTCGTACCCGCGCCAGCAATTCGTTAATCTGGAAGGGCTTTGTTACGTAGTCGTCCGCGCCCGCGTCAAGCGCCTCGACTTTCATCTTTTCCTGGCTCCGCACGGACAACACCAGAATTGGAACCGTAGATTGCTTCCGAATCGCACGGCATAAGTCCACCCCATCCATATTGGGCATCGCAAGATCGGCGATGACCAACTCAGCCGGCCAGTTCTTCAACACGGCGAGAGCGGACTGTCCATCGCCCGCGGACTTGACACGATAGCCCTGCGCGGTACAGGCCACGGAGAGTACTCGAACGATCTGGATCTCGTCGTCGACGATCAGAATTCTTGCTGGCTCCCTGGCGTCGAGAGCTGTGGCTGTTGGCTCCATCATCTGCCGCTCAGTGGTGCTCCTGGGTCACGATATGCACGTCCACGTGCGGCGTCTCACGAAGGAGCTTTTGGATCGCCATGAAATAGAGGTAGTTGCGCCAGCCGCGGACCACCGAGCGGCCAATAATGATTTGGGTGATCCGATGCTCCCGCACAAAATCCGCGAGCGTGGTGGCAACTTTGCTTCCCTGCAGATGAAAGATGCGGGCCGAAAGGTTTTCCGCGAAGCGCAGATTGGCGGCCAGGTTGCGGCTCTTGTCCTCCTTCGTATCGTCGGGCAGGTCCACGTGCAGAACGTAAAAATCGGCGTCCATTCCTTCTGCCATGCGCGCGCCGCGCGCTATCAATTGCTGCGAAGCCGGGTTGGAACTTACGCAAACCGCCACTCGCTCCTGCACTACCCAATCCTGCCCTAGCTGCTTGCGACGCAGGTAGGCGTCTAAATTCTGGTCCACCGCGTGGGTAACGCGCTTCAGCGCCAGTTCCCGCAACGCCAAAAGATTTCCGCGACGAAAAAAATTGGCGAGCGATCGCTCAACGCGCTCAGCAGGATAAATATCGCCACGTCGCATCCGGGTCTGCAGCGCCTCAGGAGTTACATCGACCAGAACCACTTCGTCCGCGCGCCCCACCACCCAATCGGGAACAGTTTCGCGCACCACCACGCCGGTTATGCTCTGCACCGTGGGCGCAACGCTCTCGACATGTTGCACATTCAGTGCGGACATCACATCGATGCGGTTTTGCAACAACTCCAAAACATCCTCATATCGCTTCTCGTGCTTGCAGCCTGGAATGTTCGTGTGGGCCAGCTCGTCGATCAATACAACCGCGGGCTTCCTTGCCAGCACGGCGTCCAGATCGAGTTCATCAAAAAATGTTCCTTTATATTCAACTCGCCGGGTAGGCACCGCCTCCAATTGATTGGCCAGCTCAATGACGCGGGGCCGCTGATGCGTCTCGATAAATCCGATCGCCACATCTTCGCCGCGGTTGCGTCGGCGAATGGCTTCGCTGAGCATGTTGAAAGTTTTGCCGACGCCCGGCGCATACCCCAGAAAGACCTTGAAGATTCCCGCGGTCTTCTCCGGCGCAGCCGCTTCCAGCCACTGTTCTGGAGTCTTGATCGGTTTCACGTTTCCTGTTTGAGGACTCATCGCCTATGCGACCTGAGTAGAATTGTGATGGTGTTGAGACATAGTACATCTCCGATAACGCGTTATGCGGCGTCCGCGTTGGCCGTGGCCCTGATTGTCTGGATATATTTTTCCCTGCTGCATGTCAATCACACCACAGTCTCCCTTACTTTACTCTTATACGTTCTATTCGTTGCCGGGCGGTGGGGTCTTTCAAACGCGATCTTTACTTCATTAATTTCCACCCTGGCACTCAATTTTTTCTTTCTGCCGCCAATCGGAAAATTCACCGTTGCAGATCCGCAGAACTGGGTCTCTCTCAGCGCGTTCCTCATCACTGCGGTGCTGTCCAGCCGGCTCTCCGATCACGCCCGCAACGAAGCGGAGGAGGCCAAAAATCAGCGCATCGAGATGGAACGACTGTACGACTTCAGCCGGCAATTGCTCACGACTGACAATATCCTCGACTTGCTCAATTCCATCCCGAGGATTATTACAGCCACATTTTTTGCCGAGGGCACTGCGCTGCTGGTGAACTCCAGGACCGCCGTCTATCATTCCGGCAGAAGCAGCGAGGCCATCGGCGAGGAAACGCTTCGTGCCGCGGCCCGCGAGCGGGACATTCAGAGGAATGAGGAGACGCGAATCTGTCTGGTTCCACTGATGATGGGAGTGCGTCCCATTGGCGCGCTGGGAATTCTTGGCAAGTGTCCATCGAAGCAGAGCCTGGAGGCGCTGGGCAGCATGGTTGCCATCGCGGTGGAGCGCGCCGGAGCAGTCGAGCAACTGGGAAAAGCGGAAGCGGCCCGCGAAAGCGAGCGAATCCGCAGCGCGCTTCTGGATTCTGTCACGCATGAACTGCGCACTCCGCTTACCTCCATCATGGGCGCGGTCACCAGTCTTCGCTCAGAATTGCAATTGAGCCAGCAACAGCGCGACGAATTGCTTTCCATCATCGACGAAGAGAGCGGACGGCTCAATCGATTGATTGAAGAAGCCGTCGAGATGGCGCAGCTTGATGCTCACGAAGTCCAGTTGGACCTGCAGCTCCACCCCGTAAGAGAACTGGTGGACCAGGCGGTCAAGAATGCTCAGGAGATTTTTCAAGCGCATCCGATCAGCGTGCGTTTACCGCAGGAAATGCAACCTGTCGTGTTCGATCTGCGCATGATTGAAAAGGTGCTGCATCATTTGCTGGAAAACGCCGCAAAATATTCGCCGCCCGGCAGCCCCATCTTTATCAGCGCGGAGGAGACAAGCGACAAGCTTGTATTAAGCGTGGCCGATCGCGGAGTTGGGATCGGAATGCTGGAAAAGAGCTTCATCTTCGACAAGTTCTACCGCGGCACTGGCCAGCGCTACCAGGTACACGGAACTGGAATGGGGTTGGCCATTGCGAAAGCCATTGTCGAAGCGCACGGCGGTAACATAGACGTTACCAGCCAGGTAGGACATGGCTCAGTATTTTCTTTCGAGCTGCCTTCCCAGCCGCATCCTGCCGGACCAGTCCAGCGCAGTTGATTTCTTCGCCGCGCTTAACTCCAGTTGCCAAAATTTCGCAGTGTGTAATGAAAACACGCTCTGGCCCGGTTCGACTCCGCGAGATGCGGCTGGTATTCTGGAATTTCAATCGTACGCGGGCTGCGGATTTTACCGGCCTATCTTCCACGACCAGAAGGAGAAAGAGATGCAACGTAAAGCAAGCGCCGTATGGCATGGCACCCTGAAAGAAGGCAAAGGCACAATTTCAACCGAGAGCGGGGTATTGAAAGATACCGCCTACTCTTTTCACACCCGATTTGAAGACGGCAAAGGTACCAATCCGGAAGAGTTGATTGCAGCCGCCCACGCCGGCTGCTTTACCATGGCGCTGAGCGCCCAGTTGACCAATGCGAAGTTGACGCCCGAATCTCTGGAAACGACGGCGGAAGTTACGATGGATAAAACGGAAGCCGGACCTACAGTCACGAAAATTCACCTGACCACTCGCGCCAAGGTTCCCGGGGCAAGCAAAGAGGCCTTCCAAACAGCGGCGAATGAAGCGAAGGTCAACTGTCCGATCTCGCGCCTGCTGAAAGCGGCCGAAATCACGCTGGATGCGCATTTGGCCTGATCCGAAGCTTTCCGCGCGATCGCGTCAGCTATGCGCGCGAATGTATTCCCTCAGTTGTTGATGGATTTTCAGGGCCTGCTGCGCTCCCCCATCCAGTAGGCCAATCCATTCCTTCATAGGCTCCTCGGAATCTGCCATCGTGAGCAGATAGCCGGACTGCAATACGATTTCCAGTGCGTTGCTCAGATCATGCATCAGCCGGCGTAGCTCCGTGGAAATCTCCGGAGGAATAGCGGGACTATTGCCAAGCGAGGGTTCCGTCATGCCGCAGCCTTTCTTAAAGTATTGCTACTGATTCCGCACGGCGCGTCGTAAGGA
>JBOGLY010000132.1:0-7817 GCA_050746425.1 Acidobacteriaceae bacterium | reverse complement strand
GCGCCCAACAACCCGACGACCGCCGCAATCTCCCAGTTTGCGCCCCACGCCTGTCCGCTGACCATGCCGCAGATAAATCCAAAAATAATGCGACCGAGCAATCCTGGCGCCTTCAGCCGGCTTGGGGTAGATGGCAGCTTGTCCATGAACATTTCCGCAATAGCAAGGACCGTCAGAATCACGACTGCGGCCCACGTATGTAGAAAGTGGAGGGTGCTGCCGGGAATATGCATGTAACGTAGATGCAATGTCCAGGCAAGGACAGCGATGGGAGTGAAGGTACGCAGACCGGTCAATGCGCCGAGACAAACCGCAACCAGAAGCACCGGTAAAATGCTGTCGGACATTAAACCTCCCTAACGAGCAATCGCACAACGATTGCATCGCGTCCTTAGTTTCCCGCTGAAAATAAATTGTAATTGGGATTGAAGAAGGGCCCGGATGGAAATTTCTCGCGCCCATAAGTGCATAGAAAGTGCATGGATTTGTCATCCCGATCGCAGTCGCCGCAGGTCGCTGCAGCGACAAGTGGAGAAACCGGCGGTTCCCGTCATCTCATTCTGGTGCGTCAGATGGCGCAGAGTGCGAACAAGACCTACCGCACTCCCACTCCAGCCGGCTCGCGCAGCCATCCGTACAGTGGGAACTGCTCGGCCATGTCCAACACCTGGGCGCGAATCTTCGCCAGGCGCGCGGCGTCCCCGCGGTGCTCCAGCGCTTCCGCAATCCATCGTCCAATTACGCGCATTTCATCTTCGCGCATGCCGCGGGTAGTCAATGCCGGCGTGCCTACTCGAATGCCGCTCGGTTTCATCGGCGGGTTTATATCGAACGGAATTGCATTCTTGTTGACCGTAATGCCGGCTTCGCCAAGCGCCCTTTCCGCTTCGCTGCCGAACATGCCTTTCACCAACACGTCCACCAGCATCAGGTGCGTGTCCGTTCCGCCGGAAACCACGCGATAACCCTCCGCAATCAACGACTCCGCCAGGGCCTTGGCGTTCGCCACAATTTGCCGGGCATACACTTTGAACTCCGGCTGCAAGGCTTCTTTGAACGCAACTGCCTTGGCCGCGATAATGTGCATCAACGGGCCGCCCTGCTGACCCGGAAAAACGCTTCGGTCCACGCTGGCCGCCAGGTCCTGCTTGCAAAGGACCATTCCCGCGCGAGGACCGCGCAATGTCTTGTGCGTTGTCGTCGTAACGATGTGCGCGTGCGGCACCGGCGACGGATGCACGCCCGCCGCCACCAGACCGGCAAAGTGCGCCATGTCCACCACCAGAAATGCGCCGACTTTATCGGCAATCTGCCGCATCCGCGGAAAATCGAACGTCCTGGGATAAGCGCTGCCGCCGCCGATGATCATCTTCGGCTTTTCGCGCTCGGCAATCTGCTCCAGTTCGTCGTAATCGACAACTTCCGTGTCTTTGCGAACGCCATAGCTCGCGACGCGATACAGCTTGCCGGAAAAATTCAGCTTGTGTCCGTGAGTCAGGTGCCCGCCATGCGCCAGGTCAAGGCCAAGAATCGTATCGCCCGGCTGAATGATTGCCATATAGGCCGCAGCATTCGCCTGGGAGCCGGAGTGCGGCTGCACATTCGCGTGGTCCGCGTCGAACAACTCCTTTGCCCGGTCTCGCGCCAGATTTTCGACCACATCGGCATACTCGCATCCGCCGTAATAACGCTTGCCGGGATAGCCCTCGGCATATTTATTGGTGAAGACCGTGCCCGCGGCTTCCAGCACCGCCGCGCTGACAAAATTCTCCGAGGCAATCATCTCCAGGCCCTCATGCTGGCGCTGAATTTCATGTTGCACAGCGGCGGAAATCTCAGGGTCGGACTCGGCTAGCGTCAGGTGCGTGCGGTCGTTTGACATACTGAAATTCTAAACCAACTCGCGTCGAAGCCATGGCTCGTATGTGGGCGCCGTATGAACCTACGCCATACGGACACGTCGAGAAGCACCGGAATTCGCTTCAACTGCACCCATCCCGTAAAATTGTCTGTTTGGGCCAGCCTGAATCCGGCGCGGCACAATTCTCATCTACAACAAAAGAACGGAGCATTCCCTTGGCGGAAACAATTTACGATGTCGCCATCATTGGCGGCGGACCGGCCGGATATACGGCGGCGATTCGCGCTGGACAATACGGCCTGAAGGTCGCGTTGATTGAGCAAGAAAATAAGTTGGGCGGGACCTGCCTGCACGTGGGCTGCATCCCGACCAAGTCTTTGCTGTTCAATGCCGAGATCTACGACCACCTGAAGCATGCTGTCGAATACGGCATCGATGGCCTGGGCGAAGGCAAGCTGAACTGGGGCACGATCCAGAAGCGCAAGCAGGATATCGTCGACAAGCATGCCAAGGGCCTCGTATTTCTGATGAAGAAGAACAAGGTCACCGTCTATCAGGGCCACGGCCGCCTGACCGGACCAGCCAAAGATGGCGTGCATTCGGTCGAAGTTCAGGCCGCAGGCGGTGGCGCGGAAGGCGAGCGCAGTGTTGTGAAGGCAAAAAACGTCGTCCTCGCGACCGGCTCCGATGCGCGCATGTTGCCGGGGTTGCAGGTGGAATCGCGCGTGCTGACCAATATCGAAATCCTCTCGCTGAAAGAGATTCCAAAATCCCTGGTGGTGATTGGCGCGGGTGCCGTGGGAGTGGAATTTGCGTCGATCTTCAAGAGCTTTGGCACCGAGATCACCCTGGTCGAATATTTGCCGCGATTGGTTCCCAATGAAGACGAGGATGTCAGCAAAGAGTTGGCGCGGGCCTTCCGCAAGCGCGGGATCGAGTCGTTTACCGGCGCGAAATTCGAGAAACTGGAGAAGACAAAAGACGGTGTGAAGGTCACGATTACCGGCTCCGATGGCAAGCAGATGATCAAGGAAGCGGAGAAGGTGCTGGTGGCGGTGGGCCGCGCGCCGCGCACGGAAAACGTCGGACTGGAAAAGACGAAGATCAAACCCGATCGTGGATTTATCACCGTCAACGAATGGATGCAGACCCAGGAGCCGGGCGTCTATGCGGCTGGCGACATTGTCGCGGGGCTGCCGCAGTTGGCGCATGTGGGCGCAATGTGCGGCATGGTTATCGCGGCGAAGATCGCCGGAAAATATGCCCGCCCGGTGCGGCGCGATCGCGTTCCAGCCTGCACTTATTGCGAGCCACAGATCGGCAGCGTGGGCCTGACCGAGGCGGCAGCAAAGGAAAAAGGCTTGCAGGTGAAGGTGGGCAAATTTCCGTTCAGCGCCAACTCGAAAGCTTCGATTATCGACTCGCACGAAGGCTTTGTGAAGATTGTCGCCGACGCGAAGTATGGAGAAATTCTCGGGGTCCACATCATCGGGCCGCAGGCCACGGAGTTGATTGCGGAAGCTGTAACGGCGATGGAACTGGAAGCTACGGTGGAGGAGATGATGTTTACCATTCACGCGCACCCCACGCTTGCCGAGGCAATGCTCGATGGCTTTGGCAGCGTCGAAAATATGGCCATCAACGTGTAGGCCTGGAAGAATCCCATGCCTCAAAATCGAGACGTGGTGCATTTGCGATTTTGCATCGATTCCGTGACCTGATCTGATGTTTCTCCATCTCATCCATCTCGGTCGTGTTGGATACACCGAAGCGCTGGAAATTCAGCGCGAGTTGGTCGCCATGCGCAAGCAACAACGCATTGCCGACGTGCTACTTCTGCTGGAGCATCCGCCAGTGCTCACGCTTGGCCGCAATGCCCATCGCGCCAACATTCTCGCGACCAATGAGGAGTTGGACCGGCGGAGCATTGCTGTCCATGAAGTCGATCGTGGCGGCGATGTGACCTACCATGGACCGGGACAGATCGTCGGATATCCGATCCTGGATTTGCGCGGTGAGTTTCCTGGCAAAAACGGTCCTTATCTTGGCGCTGTCGAATACGTTCGATGGCTGGAAGAAGCTCTGATCCGTGCTTGCGCCGGTTATGGCGTCCTCACCCAGCGCATCGCCGGACGCACCGGGGTATGGACGCTGGCGGACGGAAACATCCCGGAGAAGAAAATCGCGGCCATCGGGGTGCATATTTCCCAGGGAATTACTTCCCACGGGTTCGCATGGAATGTGACCGCGGACCTGCGGGATTTTCGCTTGATTGTCCCGTGCGGAATCGCGGATTGCGCCGTCACCAGTCTCGAGGAGGAGATCGACACAAATTCCGCCGCCATGCCAACAACGGAGCAGGCGATACACGATGTCGCGAGAAACTTCGGTCGCGTTTTTGGCAGGCAAATGCTGTGGACGGAATCCGTGGAGACTTTACTTCGGGAATGCTCGCCCCGCCGCGATTCCACGCTCACAACCTCGAATTGACCTTGACGCCATAGAGGAATGACCGATCGCGGATCGCTTGCATCGCAAAATCAGGTGAATGCATTGGCAGCCGCGGCAACGCCGATCCGCATCCTGTCATATAGAATGATGAGTTTGGAGCAATTCGGCGGAACAATCCTCCATCGCTACCGAAAGAGAAATAATTCAATCTCCGAGTGCCTTTTAACTGGTGCCCGCGACCGATCGCAAAGTTGCTGGAGGGAAGGGCAAATGGCGGATTGTCGAATCGGGTGATTTGATAACAACGAAATTTTCAAGACCGAAACGAAAGCAGGAAGAAATCGATGCCAACTGATGTTGTGATGCCGCAGATGGGTGAGTCAATCTTTGAAGGGACCATCACGAAGTGGCTGAAGAAGCCCGGCGAGAAGGTCGAGCGCGATGAGCCGTTGTTCGAGATTTCGACCGACAAGGTGGATGCCGAGATTCCCGCGCCGGCGTCTGGAGTGCTGAAGGAAATCAAAGTTGCGGAGGGCGCGACGGTGGAAATCAACACCATAGTAGCGGTGATTGACGAAAGCGGGAACGCGGCGGGATCGAAGCCGGCGGCAAGTTCCGTAACGACTGTCGATGCCGCGAAAGAGGCCAAGCAGCGAGCGGCCGCCACAACGCCCGAAAAAGCGAAGGAGCCTGTTCCCGCTCCAAAAGCCGCACCGGCAGCTTCGGGCGCAACGAAGAAAGCCGATCCCACGCCGCCCGCCGACGGCCGAGTGACGGCATCATCGGCAGCTCCGCCAGCCCAGGGCGAAGGCACAGGCGGCACCAATGTGGTGATGCCACAGATGGGCGAATCGATCTTCGAGGGAACGATTACGAAGTGGCTGAAAAAAGTGGGCGATACCGTCGAGCGGGACGAACCGCTGTTCGAGATTTCCACCGATAAGGTGGATGCCGAGATTCCAGCGCCCGCGGCTGGGGTTCTGACCGCGATTAAGGTAGCGGAAGGCAACACGGTCGAGATCAACACAGTGGTTGCGGTAATTGGCGGCAGCGGCGTCGGCACGCTCGCGGCAGCGCCAACCGCCCCGCAGGAAAAGAAAACGGCAGCCCCGCAACCCAGCGCACCGCCCGCCGTTTCCGTGCCCGCGCCATCGCCTGAAAGGGCAGATACCGCCGGTGAGCGGCATCGTTTCTCTCCCCTGGTCCGGCGTATCGCCAGGGACAACAATATCGACCTTACGCGAATCAGCGGCACTGGCCCCGGCGGACGCGTCACAAAGGAGGATGCGCTTGCCTACATCAGCCAACAGGGCCAGGGCGCGGCACCTGCGGGCGCTTCCACATCGGCACCGACCCTAGCACCCTCGATTGCATCGTCATTGGCGGCATCGACTCCAACGGAGGTATCAATCCCCGGAGAACTGGTCCCGTTATCGAAAATGCGTTCCATCATCGCTCAGCGGATGGTCGAATCGAAACATACCAGCGCGCATGTCCACAGCGTTTTCAAAATCGACATGACCCGCATTGTCAAGATTCGCGAGCGCGAGAAATCGAAATATGAGCAGCGCAATGGCGTCAAGCTGACCTACATGCCGTTTATCGCCAAAGCAGTTGTCGGTTGCTTGCGCAAGATGCCGATTGTGAATGCGTCGCTCGAAGGCAACTCCATCCGCTACCACAAGAACATCAACATCGGCATTGCCGTCGCGCTCGATTGGGGGCTGATCGTCCCCGTAATCAAGCACGCCGAAGACCGCAGCTTCCTCGGCATAGCGCGAGGCATCGCCGATCTGGCTGCTCGCGCGCGCGCGAAAAAACTAAAGCCGGAAGAGGTATCGGAAGGCACGTTTACCATCACAAATCCCGGAATCTTCGGCGAACAGTTCGGCACGCCCGTAATCAACCAACCGGAGACGGCGATCCTCGGAGTGGGCGGTCTCTTCAAGGAGCCGACAGTTGTCACCGACGCCGACGGAAACGACAGTATCGCTGTCCGACACATCATGCGGCTCACGTTAGGCTTCGACCATCGTGTGATCGATGGAGCCGACGCTGGAAAGTTTATGGCCGAGTTGAAAAAGACCCTGGAAAACTGGGACGGCGATATCGGATAAAACAGAAGAGCAAATTCAGCCGCTTGGAAAGGCAGCTCGTTAAGAATCGGCGATGATCAGCCGCGTTGGAATTAGTGTATCCCAGCGCAGATGCAGGTCTTGATCGATTGCATCTTGTGTCAGTTTTTCTTTCTGCCCATTCTCTTTCTTCATGGAGCAACGCCAGACAGATTTCAAACGGCCCTGAGTCGGGACAACCATGAATACAGACCGCCGGACATTTCTGAAGTCAAGTGCCATGGCTGCGGCAGCAACTGGGATGCCCGCCCTCTCACAGCCGGCTCAGCCTGAGCATAGGTACGAGGTCGGCGCATATTATTTTCCCAACTGGCATATTGATCCAAGGAACGAACAGATTCACGGAAAGGGTTGGACGGAATGGCGCATGTTGCAAGGCGCTACACCGAGATTCCCCGGACATCGACAGCCCAAGGTGCCGCTGTGGGGGCATCTGGACGAATCTATCCCTTCGGTTTTTGAACAAAAGATTCAAGCCGCCGCCGACAACGGCCTGACTTATTTTATTTTCGACTGGTACTGGTATCAGCAGAAGCCGTTTCTGAACGGAGGTCTGGATCGCGGGTACCTTGGCGCGTCCAATAATTCCAAAATTAAGTTTTGCCTCATGTGGGCCAATCATGACTGGATCGATCTTTACCCAAGCAGATTGCACGCGCCTGAATGGATGCAATATCCGGGGGCGGTAAATCGAACCCATTTCGATTCAGTAACGAGTTACATTATCGAGAAATACTTTTCTCATCCTTGCTATTTCAAGGTCGATAACTGCCCGTATTTTTCTGTCTACCAGCTTTCTCACCTGGTCGTTGCGCTTGGCGGAGTTGCCGACGCGGCGCAAGCGCTGGAAAGCTTCCGTCGCCGGACCCAAGAGGCCGGCCACAAAGATTTGCATCTGAACGCCGTGAAGAGTGGAATATCGTCCGGCGCTGGCGCTCGACAGGCGGACATCGTCAAAATGCTGCAGGACGTTTCCTGCCGCAGCACCACTTCTTACTGCTGGGCCAACGGCCCACTGCCAAAGAGCTTCCCGACGTACGATTATGCCGAAACAATGGAGCTTGCCATCCCGTACTGGGACACATTGGCATCAGAGTTTCCGCTGCCCTATTTTCCAAATGTCAGCATGGGCTGGGACCCGACACCGCGGACCTGCCAGACCGACATCTTCACGCAGTGGCAATATCCGTACACCTCCGTGATGACAGGGAACACTCCGGAGCGGTTCAGACAAGCGCTGCAGGCCGCCAAACAATTTTTAGATAGCAAGGGAGGGCCGCAGCGAATCATGAATGTGAATGCGTGGAACGAGTGGACCGAGGGCAGCTACCTTGAACCCGACGTGGAAACCAAGATGGCCTACCTGAAAG
>JBOGLY010000131.1:0-7838 GCA_050746425.1 Acidobacteriaceae bacterium | reverse complement strand
GGTTTTCCGCCAGCGCGTTCCCTTCCTCGTTCGTCACCCAGCCGCCGCCGGTCTGGAACGCTCGAGGCTTGAATTCTTCCTGAGGCTTTGTCGGGGTTTCGATTGGACTCATGCCAGAAAGGACCGCCCACTTGTTATTGCGCTAGATTGCTGCATGGAGACGCTTTGGGGAACTCGGAGTTCGGGTGGCATTCGCGAAATTGTGCCAGGGCTGACCGCTTGCTTCCACGGTAGGACCAGCATCGACGGGTCCATTATTTTCCCGTCCAATTTTCCGTGCGCGACGCGGATTTTCCGCTCCGCCACTCGCCTGGTCAGGCAATCGGGATTGCGGCCGTCCGCCATATTCCTCAAACATACATCAATTCGGCACCAGCGTTACTTCAGCGTCGTTCGGCGTATAAAACGTGTTGGCAATGTTTAGCCTATGAGGATATGTGCAAGCGGCGGCGCGCGTCAATTCCAATTCCATGGAAGGTCCTGCGCCGGAAACCCGAAGGTGTCGCTGGTATCATCGTCCAATGTTGCACTGCTTGAATGTGGCGTAAGGCGAAGCCCACAAAATGGATGCGAATCGTCCCATTGTCGTTGTCGGCTCCGGGTATGTCGGCCTGGTGGCGGCGCTGTGTTTCGCGGAGATGGGATATCGGGTGCTGTGCGTCGACAGCAATCCAGCCAAAATGGCCGCTCTGCAAGCCGGCCGGGCAACAATACATGAGCAGTTCCTGCCGGAGTTGCTGGCCCGGCATGGTAACCGCAATGTCGCGTTTACCACCGACCTCGGCGCGGCGGCCAGGCAGGCGGAGATCGTCTTTATTGCCGTAGGAACGCCGCAGGCGCGCGGGGGCAAGGCGAATCTATCCTATATAGAGTCCGCTGTACGAGAGATATCTAAAAATATCGACCACTATACCGTCATCGTCGAAAAGAGCACGGTCCCGGTTTACACCAATGAGTGGATTGTCGGCTTGGTCGAGAGCTGCGGGGTGCCGCGCGAGAAATTCGATGTCGTCTCAAACCCGGAGTTCCTGCGTGAAGGCAGCGCGGCGACGGATTTTCTTCATCCCGATCGCATTGTGCTGGGATGCGGCAATGAGCGCTCGGCCGATCTTGTCGGCGAAGTGTACCGGCCGCTGACTTCTGGCGAATATTACAGGCGACCCGACAAAATTCCCGGCCAGTGCCTTTCAGACCGGCCGCCCGTCCTGCTGCGAACATCTCCACAGAGCGCGGAATTGATCAAGCACGCTTCCAATGCGTTTCTGGCGATGAAGGTTTCCTTCATTAACGCGATTGCGAACCTGTGCGAAATTGTCGGCGCGAACATCACGGAGGTTGCTCCGGGCATCGGCATGGACCAGCGGATCGGCACGCAGTTCCTGAATCCCGGCATCGGCTATGGTGGCTCCTGTTTTCCTAAGGACCTCACTGCCTTTCGCTCCATGGTCGCTGAATACGGGATCGACTTCAGCCTGCTGGCGGCGATCGAACGCATCAATGAATTGCAGCCGCTGCGATTTCTTGAGAAGGTACGTGGGGCTCTTGGTGGCCTCGAAGGGAAGCATCTGGCGGTGCTTGGACTGGCATACAAGGGTGGCACCGACGATGTTCGAGAATCCCCCGCCATGCGCCTGGTGCAGTTGATGCTCGCAGAAGGGGCCAGCATCGCGGCGTATGATCCAGCGGCCATGGCGCGTGCCCAGGAGGTGCTTTCGCCCAGCCCCGCGCTGCGCTATGCGCCGAATGAGTTGGAAGCCGTCGCGGGGGCGGATGCGCTGCTGGTGCTAACCGACTGGCCGCAGTTTATTTCGCTCGACCTGGATGCAATTTCACATGCGCTGCGCCAGCCTCTACTGATCGACGGGCGCAACCTGTTTACGCCGGAGGAAGTTGCGCGTCACGGCTTGACCTATTTCAGCGTCGGACGTCCTGAGGTCGGCTTGGTCGAGTTCGAAGGTGAGCCGAAGCTGCCAGAATTCGCGCGGTCAGACGGAGCGAAACGGGTGGCCGTGGCGGCGAAAAGAACGCCAGCGCCGTATCTGATTTCTTCCTCCGCTCGGGGCAAAAAGAAAATGCGCGTGCTGCTGACTGGCGCAGCTGGCTTTCTCGGTTCCCACCTGACGGATCGACTGTTGGCCGACGGGCATTCGGTGGTCGGCGTCGACAACCTGTGCACCGGTCACCTTCACAACCTGGCGCACCTGAACCGCGAGCCGCGATTTGAGCTGATCGAGCACGACACTTGTGAGTTTTTCGATCCTGGTCCGGTCGACTACGTCTTTAATTTTGCGTGTCCGGCCAGCCCGCCGCAGTACATGCGCCTCGGCATTGAAACGCTGCGAGTCGGCTCGGAAGGCACCGTCAATATTCTGGAACTGGCCCGAAAATATCGCGCGAAGGTCCTGCACGCATCCACCTCCGAGTGCTACGGGACGCCAGAAATCCATCCCCAGCCGGAAAGCTATTGGGGGCATGTGAATCCGGTGGGGCCGCGCTCGGTCTACGACGAGGCCAAACGTTTTGGCGAGGCCGCAGTGATGGCCTATCGCGCCCACTACAACGTCGATGGTCACCTGGTCAGGATCTTCAACACCTACGGCCCGCGCATGCAGCCCGACGATGGCCGCGTGATTTCAAACTTCGTAATGCAGGCTCTGCGGGAAGAGGATGTGACCGTCTACGGCGATGGCTCGCACACCCGCAGCTTTTGCTACGTCACTGACCTGATTGAGGGAATCATCCGCCTGTCGCGGATTGATGAGGCGCTGCCGGTGAACCTGGGCAATCCGGCGGAAGATACTGTACTCGAATGTGCCCGCCGCGTGATCGCGCTAACTGGCTCCTCCAGTAGGATTCGCTTCGATCCGCTGCCGCAGGACGATCCTCCGCGCCGCCGCCCGGACATCACGAAAGCGCGACAACTGCTGGGCTGGCAGCCCGTCGTCTCTCTCGATCAGGGCCTCAGCGAAACTATCGCCTACTTCCGCGCTCTGCCCACAGACCTGATCGTTGCGGGGTAAGGCGTTTTCACAGTTGCTGTTGCGCGAGGCTAGAGCGTATCCACCCTTTGCGCTGAGGACGCACAAAGCAAACTGCGGCAATTCCACTCAATCTAATTCCGTTCATTGGTTCTCTCCATCCATTGTGGGGGCCGTCATGCGCCTGTCCCACGCTATTCACTGTAGCGACTCGGATCGTATTGAATCTGAGCAATATAGACCGCGATCCGTAAGGAAAGCTGGCAATCGGATGACGTTTCGCGTGTCTATCGGTGTTCCCGGTGAAATTGTGTTCAAAATTGAACAGATTCTCGTTCGCTCGCAGCCGACAATTTAAGTCGTGGAGCCGACGGCAAATGCTACGATGGGTATTGACGCCCACCAATCGGGCAGAGCGAGGATCACTGTTGTTTCCGCGAACGGGAAAGAAGCCACCATCACACTGCTCTCCGCCGGAGATTTCGTCGGGGAGGAGTCGCTGGCAAGCGTGGGCGGGCTGCGCATGGCAACCGCCACCGCAATCACATCCTGCATTGCGCTGAAAATCGACCGCGCCGAGATGATTCGGGTGATGCATGAAGAGCAGGGGTTCTCGGACCTCTTCCTGAAATTCCTGCTGGCGCGCAGTATGCGGACCCAGGCCGATCTTGTCGATCAACTCTTCAATTCCAGCGAAAAACGTCTGGCAAGGATTCTTCTGTTGATGGCTGAGTTCGGCAAGCCGGGAGAGCCGGAGACGCTGATTCCAAAGATCACGCAGGAAGCGCTGGCGGAAATGATCGGCACGACTCGCTCCCGAGTCAGTTTCTTCATGAACCGCTTTCGCAAGCTTGGCTTTATTGAATACAACGGTCGAATCCGCGTGCACAAGTCGCTGCTGAACGTGATTCTGCACGATCAATTGCCGGGCCAGAACTCCGAGAAACCTCTTGTCGGGGCCAATTTATGAAGCGGGTCCGAATCCGCCGCCGGCCGCCCAAGTTGCCGGGTGTCCGCGTAAGCAACGCCGAAAAGACCTCACCTGAGCAATATTGAACAGACATCGGCATTCGCCGACTGCGATGCTCAGGTTAGAGGACGCCTAGATCCCCGCAGGGGGGACATTTGATGCCGACTAAAGCTACAAGCGTACTTGTCGTAGATGACGATTTCAGGATTCGCAGGCTCTTGTCCGCGCTCCTCGCTCAGTCTGGGTACCTGGTTTTGACCGCGAACGACGGCTTCTCCGCGCTGGCAGAGATACGTAACCAGGTCCCCGATGTTCTTCTCTCCGACTTGAATATGCCCGGGATGACCGGCTTTGAATTGCTCTCGGTGGTGCGCCGCAGGTTTCCCACAGTCCACGCGATTGCGATGAGCAGCATGTTTGCAGGCGACGGCCTACCGCCTGGACTTGTCGCCGACGCTTTCTATGAAAAGGGTACGAACCCTGGCCGATTGCTGGAACTACTGAAGGCCATGAGCGACGCGGAAGTGACGCCCTCCCTTGAGCATTCAATGGAACCAGCTCCGATCTGGATTCCCCGGAACGGGCACGATCCGGCGGGCGAACCCTACGTAATGATCTCCTGCCCGGAGTGCCTCAGGACATTTCCACAGACGCTCAATGAAGACCTCCGCGCCATCCACGAAACAGACTGCATCTTCTGTCTCGCCGTGATTCACTACGCGATTGTTCAGCCGTCGTGGTCCGCCACTTCTAAGGAGAGAAAACAACCCGATCGAGGAGTGCCTTCTGTTCCTGCCGGCGATGAGACGCTCCGTTCCTCCCGCGCAATATGGCCGTTCGGAGCAATCGTAAATGCATTGTCATTCCGCTTGAAGTCCAAGGAGGTTCCATGGCGACTGAGGAAATGATCCCGATTCCCGTGGACGATCAACTGCAGCCCAGGCAGAGAGTGCTGCTGGTGGACGATAACGAGTCGGTCCGCTTTACGCTCCAGATGGTGCTGGAACGTAACGGCTTTGAAGTGGTCGCAGCGGGTAACGTAAATGATGCCCTGGGACTCATCGGTTCCCAGACTTTCGACGTGTTGTTGAGCGATCTGCACATGCCCAATGCCGGAGATGGATTGACAGTGGTGAGTGCAATGCGCCACACCAATCCCAACGCGGTAACGGTCATCTTCAGCGGGTATCCCGAGATGAAGCAAGCCGCGGCGGCGATCCTGATGCAGGCGGATGAAATCCTGGTCAAGCCCTTGGATCCCTACACGCTAGTGCAGACCATCCGAGAACGGTTAAAGCGCGGGGTAAATTCTGTGCGATCCGTAGAACATGTGGCGGACATCCTGGAACGGGAGGCGCAATCGACAATCAGCGATTGGCTTTTGCGGGTCGAGTTGGAGCCGGAGATCATTACAGTGCCATTGAATTCTGAAGATCGGTGCGCTCACCTGCCGCAGATGTTCCGCGACCTGGTGTCTCGACTTCGTCATCCGCTTCCGCTGGGTACCCGCGCACTGGTGTCGCCGGCCGCGGCCCAACATGGCCTGCTGCGGCGGCAACAAGGCTACACCGCCTCGATGATCGTCGAGGAATCGCGCATGTTGCAGGTCAGCATCTTTCAGGCCTTGCAAAATAATCTGCTCAAGGTGGACTTCAGCCTGCTACTGGTGGACGTGATGGCCATCGCCGATGAAGTGGACTCGCAACTGGCGCAGGCCATGACGAGCTATGTTGCCGCCTCCAAGACCGACGCCCTGCCGGTCGAGGCATGAGACTCTGCCGCGCATTCATTCCCGCGAGGACAGTCGCTGACGGCTTAATCCGCCAAACGGCGGCGCGCAGTTGCAGCCAACGCCCGTCGAGGCTACATTAGGGGCGGGAGCTGGGGCTGACCATGAAAAAGGCCATTTCGAAGGAACAGCGGGAAGAGCTGCTCAAAGCATTGAACGCGCGGTTTGAGAAAAACAAACATCGCCACAAGGGGCTTGAATGGGCAAAGGCGCAGGCAAAGCTCGAAGCCAATCCTGAGGCGGTGTGGTCGCTGAACGAAATGGAACGAACTGGCGGCGAACCGGACGTCATCGGTCTTGACAAAGAGACGGACGAATACATTTTTTGCGATTGTTCCGCGGAAAGCCCGAAAGGCCGCAGAAGTATCTGCTACGACCGCGAGGCGCTTGATGGAAGGAAAGAAAACAAGCCAGCAGCCAACGCGATCGACATGGCAAAGGAGATGGGCATCGAGATTTTATCGGAAGAGCAATACCGCGGGCTGCAGAAGCTTGGAAATTTCGACAACAAAACGTCGAGCTGGATAAAAACGCCTTCTCAGATTAGAAAACTCGGCGGCGCGCTATTTTGCGATCGCCGCTACGATACGGTCTTTGTGTATCACAATGGCGCGGAATCCTACTATGCCGGTCGCGCGTTCCGCGGATTGCTAAGGGTATAAATTTGAACCCAGGTTAGCTACGCGACATGGGGCACCGGTGTATCGCGCTCTCACCACTTGCGCAGGGTATGGGTCATCTTGGGATACCAGGTGATCTGGAAGTTCGTTGTCACGTCGGATTGCGCGCCCGGCTTGTATATGGGAGCGTTCCAGCGCTCGTATTGCAGCCATGCGTTCAACTCCAACCGCGGCTTGAGGCGCTTGACCACGGCAAGCGTGATGTCATTCTGCGTTGTGCCGCCGGGAATAAAGTCCTTGGCGGCCTTGGCGTTTCTGTAGGACAACTGAATGTTTTCCATAGCGGAGAGATGATAAGTCAGCCATGCCTGGCCGCCTTTTGACTCGCGCCCGATCCAGTCGCCAAAAATATTTCCCTTATTGGTGTACCCCTGGCGCTGCACCGTTTCGACGTACATGAAGCCGCCTCCCTGGCTTGCTCCAGTGGGAACGTCGGTATACACAGCCTCCGCGCGCAAGTCGAATTTCGGCGCGTTGGGAAAACGCGCCAGATACAGCCCGGCGCGAATTCCGGCGCGGCGCGGCGCGCTCACTGGAGTCACGTCGTCGTGCGATTCCGCGTCAGTGTAGAGCGTCAGCAGTTTCGTCGCGTAGGGTAGCCGCAGCGTAAAGTCAAAGGTGCTGAAGCGCGCGCCGGGATCGTTGCGGGAAAACTTGGTGGCTACGGGAACATTCTGGAAGCTGGTAAAGCTGTTCCAGAAGCTACCAAGCGTAATGGGAACATGTCCGCCCGGCCCTCCTCCAAACGGAGGACGATAACCGCCCCAAATAATCGTGCGCGAAAATCCGAATTCGAAATCGGGGGTGGGATTGAAGGCGAATTTTTCCATATGTACCCATGGATCGTTCGGGTAGGTGTGGCCTTTCAGACTGCCTACCAGGAACTCATAACGCACCGGACCCAGCACATAAGAAAGCAGCGGAATATGCAGCGGTTCGACGCGATTGATTCGGAAGGAATAGATATCTTCGGCGTTGTTGCTCCAGTCGAACGCGCCGCCGGTTGCGGGGCCATCCCACACATCGCTTTTGCCGATGGAAAAATCGTGGTTCAGAAAAGTGGCGGACAGGTTCGCCTCGATCAGCCGAAAATAATTCTGGCTTGGGATCGGTCCGGCGGGAATGGTGTCCTGCGGCGCATACGGAATGTAGTCGATACTCGACAGGGTCTGGGCCAGAGCGAGCGAGTAGCCGGCTGCACTGGGCACATGCTGATATTCGCCGCGGACGTACAGTGCGAACGGGCCAGAGGTCGATCGCGCGCTGAAGCCGGCATAGTTGTTGAATCCGGATTCATACGGCCGGCCATAATCGTTGATGATGGTCTGGCCCAGATGGAAGCTGTCATTCAGCGGGGTGCCGCCGATGGGCATGGCGCGTTCGTAGAGAGATTCCAGCGTCGCATCCGTCGTCCAATAGCC
>JBOGLY010000130.1:0-7861 GCA_050746425.1 Acidobacteriaceae bacterium | reverse complement strand
AGTGTGAACAGGCCCCAGGGTGGGCTAGCAGGAAGCCCGTATTACTGCAACTGTGAAAATGCTGTAAGGCCTGCAATCAATGCAAGTGCAACCGCCAAAGAGTATAGCTCGCCATTTCGTGCAGATATCGTTCCGCGATCTCGACCTGGCTGACGGATTTTCCCGCTTCTCGCGGAGAAAGCAAAACATGCAGCCCCGCCGCCCGGCACAACTGCTGGATGCGAAACATGTGCGTCCCATCGCTGACAACCAGAATCGTTCGCAGGTGGTTCTTGCGCGCGATGGCCGCCAATCTCTCCACCGACTCCTCAGTATCGTCGCTGTTGGTCTCCGCAATGATCCTTTGGTCCGGCACGCCGTGGATCAGAAAAAAGTCCCGGCCGACGGCCCCTTCGCTCAATTGCGGATTGTATTGCGAGCCTGCGCCGCCACCGAGCGAGATCAGCAGTGGCGCGAGTCCACGCTGATAGAGATCGAGCGCATGCTCCAGCCGCGCAGTCAAAACCGGCGAAGGACGGCCGTTGTACTCCGCGGCGCCAAATACCGCAATCGCATCCGCCGGCGCGGTCTGGCTCAAGTAGGATGTTTCCCGAATTTCAGTGAACAGCCACCAGAACCAGGCAGAGCAGCCCAGCAGCGCCAGGACCACAGTACCGCGCGCAATCCAGCGCAGAATCCCGCGCGAGCTCCTGCCATCGCGGTCGTCCCCGTCCTGATCGCTCGCTTCGTCCCAGTCGCGTTCTTCGGCTTCGATATCGCCCATCACATTAAGACCCGCTGGACCAGTTTTCCTGTAGGTGCCTCTCAAGCGACGAATAGCTTCCGCATCCGTTCCTTAAAGAATGGATGCACTCGGAATTTCTGGCCAACGTACACAACAGGAAGAACTGGTCTACTGCAACGCCAAAGCAATCTCATGGGTTGGGATCGCGCCCTCGCGCAGAATCTGCCATGTTCCCGGACCTGCGGACAGATCGACGATCGTTGTCGGAACAGTCCGTCCGGTCGGACCGCCGTCGACAATCAGAGGAAGCCGATCGCCGAGCTGATCTCGAACTCCAATTGCATGCGTGCATTCCGGCGCGCCAAACGCGTTGGCGGAGGTGGCTGTTACCGGCAGCCCCAGTAGCCGCACCACCGCCCGCGGAATCGCGGCGTCAGGTACGCGCAACGCAACGTTTCCCGTATTCGCCGTGACGCGTAGCGGCAACCGTGTTCCCGCTCGCACGATCATGGTCAACGGTCCCGGCCAAAAACGCTCAGCCAGCCGATCGAACTGCGAATCCAGGTTGCGCGCAATCTCATAGGCCTGCTCGACATCGGCCAATAACAATGACAACGGCTTGTGCCGCAGCCGCATCTTGATGTCGTAAATCAGATCGACGGCATGAAGATTCACTGGATCCACAGCAAGACCGTAAAACGTGTCCGTCGGAATTCCGACCACACTGCCGGCTTGCAGGCAGCGCACCACATATTCGATCTTGTCCGTTTCCGGTTCGTCCGGATGCACGCGCAGTATTTCCGCTGACAAGCTGCTATCTCCAGATCGGCTTAGTTGTAGCTCAAACATTGTTACGAAGGCGATTTTTCGAGCTTGCACAATGATACCCGTTTCAAGGAAGCAAATTCCGCTTTGGCTCGTGGGCAGACCCTCGGCTTCAGCCGGGGGAAACAGAATCCGTGGAAGCCGGCTTCAGCCGCCAAGGGACTTCCATTCAAATTGACCCACCGCCGCAGCGGCGCGATTTGACACTCCTGCAAATCAACCTTAAAGTCGAGCTATAGGCGGCGACGGAGTATTGTTGTCGCTAAGATTGCGTCCCTCATGCAAACTCCCAATTATTTCTGGCATTACCTCCCGCTGCTGCTCCAAATCCTCGCCGCGGTGGGGCTATCCAGCGTCATCGTCCTGGCTTCATGGCTCATCGGACGCCATCGCCCAGGGAAAGTGAAGCTGTCCACCTATGAGTGCGGCATGGTTGCCCAGGGAGATGCGCGCGGGCGCTTTTCTGTCCGCTTTTACATGGTCGCAATGCTTTTTATCCTTTTCGATGTGGAAGCGGTGTTTATGTTTCCCTGGGCGGTGATCTATCGCAAGCTGCCCGCCATCACAGGCTCTCATTTCTTCGGCTTCTGGGAAATGCTTGTATATATCGGATTCGTTCTCGTTGGTTATTTTTACATTTGGAAAAAAGGCATCCTCAATTGGTCCAAAGATCAGGCAGACCTTTAACGCGGATTTTTCCACCGTACCGGAGATAACTCGTCTCCGCATGAATTTTGCTTGGGACCATGTTTCATAAACATGCTTTGTTTCAGGGCACGGCTCCAGCCATGTCGCAAAAGACGGTTAAAATCGGGGGCCTTAGCCCCTGAGCGCGGTGCATGACGTCCGCGAGATTCACGTCAAGCGCGCTCTGTAAACAAACGCTGACGCTTCCCGAAGTTGTCTGCAACAATGAAAATTCGCTCCAAGGTAATGGACATGACTGAAACTGGCGAAAACAAGGATGCTGTCCTCTCGGCCCATGCCGGCAATCCGGCCGTCGCCGCCTTGTTGCAACACCTTCCCGACGCTATCCAGAACGCCAAATATGACCGCGACGAACTGACCCTCACCATCGCTCGCGAAAAAATCGTCACCGCCTGCGAGACCGTCAAGTCCGCCGGATTCAACTTCCTCGCCGATATCACCTGCGTCGATTGGTATCCGAATCAGCCCCGCTTTCAGATTTCCTATCACTTGCTCTCGCATAGTCTCAAGCAACGTCTCCGCTTCGCCGTCTTCGTCGAGGAAGGCGACCCATCCGTCGACAGCATCACCCGCGTTTGGCCCGCGGCGAATTTCTACGAACGCGAAATCTTCGATCTGTTTGGCGTCCGCTTCGGTGGTCATCCCAACTTGCGTCGCCTGCTGATGCCGGACGATTATCAAGGCAACCCGCTGCGCAAAGATTTTCCAGTGGAGGGTTATCGCTGATGGGAAATCTGATGACCGCTCCCCCCGCCGTCGACTCCAGCGAAGACCGCACCATGATTTTGAACATGGGGCCGCAGCACCCCTCCACCCATGGCGTTCTGCGCCTGGTACTGGAAATCGACGGCGAAACGGTCGTGCGTTGCGCCCCGGACATCGGCTTTCTCCATACCGGCATTGAGAAGACCTGCGAGGCGAAGTTCTATCAGCAAGTGGTCCCGCTTACCGATCGCATCGACTATCTCAGCCCGATGCACAATAATCTCTGCTACTGCCTGGCAGTCGAAAGATTGTTGGACCTCGAAATTCCGCCGCGCGCGCAATGGCTTCGCGTGCTGCTCAGCGAGTTGACGCGGCTCAATTCCCACCTGGTCTGGCTCGGCAGCCACGCCATGGACCTGGGTGCCCTCACCGTTTTTCTCTACTGCTTCCGCGAACGCGAGGAAATCCTCCGCATCTTCGACGATCTCTCCGGCCAGCGCATGATGACCTCCTATATTCGCATTGGAGGAGTTGCACTGGAACCTCCGCTTGACTTCTGCGGGCGCGTGCGCGCCTTCCTGAAGAGCTTTCCGGAAAAAATCGATGAGTACGAAAATCTTCTCACCGGAAACAGAATTTTTATCAACCGGACCAAGGGCGTCGGCCTGCTCAGCGCCGAAGACGCCATTTCGCTCGGGGTGACCGGGCCGCCTTTGCGTGCCAGCGGCGTCGATTGGGACTTGCGCCGCGACATGCCCTATTCCGGGTATGAAAAATTCCAATTCAACGTACCCGTCTCGACCGACTGCGACGTGTGGGCGCGTTACGTACTCCGCGTGCAGGAAATGCGCGAGTCGGTCAAGATCGCAACCCAGGCGCTCGATGGCCTGCCCGAAGGCCGCATTACCGCCGACGCTCCCAAGATCGTCCTGCCGGACCGAGAAGCGATGAAGACCCAGATGGAGGCCTTGATCCATCACTTCAAAATTGTCACCGAGGGTTTTCCCGTCCCGCCCGGCGAGGTCTACCAGGCCATTGAATCCTCGCGCGGCGAGATGGGCTACTACGTCGTCAGCGACGGCACTGCGAAACCGTATCGCGTCCACATGCGCAACCCTACCTTCGCCACTTTGCAGGCGCTCGAAAAAATGTGCGTCGGAAGGCTTATTGCCGATGTTGTCGCCGCCATTGGTTCGATCGACATCGTCCTTGGGGAGATTGACCGATGAGCGCAGCAGCCGAGGTCCCCGTGGAATCGACCGCATCTCCGCGGCTTGCCCAGGAGCTATGGATTTCATTCACTTCCCTGCTTCGCTCGCACGTGGCCATGCATTCAATTGCCGCGCCGGCTCATTCGCTGCACATTCACTCCGGCTCCAGTTCCCGCCTGGATGTACTGGGTCCAGTCGGCAAACTCACCGTCATTGGGCCCAACGCTGCCGGCCTCTGCGCTGTCGAGTTTCGCCCTGAGAACAGCGGCAGGGATGACGAATATATAACCTTTTTCTTCAACGCGGACGGCCTGGTTCGCCTTGAAGGATTGGATGACGCCCTGGAACTGGAATCGGCTGTCGAGTATTTGCTGCGCAAGGTGCAAGCATGAACCTGACCAACATCGCCGAGACCCCAAAACCCGGCAGCACAATTTTTTCTCCCGAACTGGCTGCCCGTTTTGACAGGCTCGTCACGCTTTACCCGCGCAGCCGGTCTGCGCTGATTCCCATGCTGCTCTACGCACAGGATGAAATCGGATTTCTCTCCGACGCCGCAATCGCCGAAATCGCCCAGCGACTTGAACTCACAGTTCTCGACGTCCGCAACGTCCTCACCTACTACTCGATGCTGCGCACCCGGCCCATCGGAAAATTCAACGTGCAGGTCTGCACCAACATCAGTTGCATGTTGCGCGGCGCAAACGAACTGTTCCACCACTGCGAAAAACGCCTCGGCATCGGCCATAAACAGACCACGCCGGACGGCATCTTTTCGCTTGAGGAAGTCGAATGCATCGGCGCTTGCAGTTGGGCGCCCGCCATACAGGTGAACTACGACTTCCACGATGAACTGACTCCGGAATCCATGGATGCATTGCTGGACCAATATCGAAGCAAGGCGGGCGGATCGGAAAATGCCTAGACTCGTTTCCCATCCCGATGAAGTAAAGGTCGTCAGCAGCCGCTTCGGCAAAGGCGCAACTGCCATCGACCGCTATATCGAACTTGACGGATATAAAGCTGTCCGCCAGGCCATCGAACAGGGGCCGGACTGGATCATCGCGCAGATGAAGGCCTCCAACCTGCGCGGACGCGGCGGCGCCGGCTTTCCCACTGGCATGAAGTGGTCGTTCGTTCCGAAAAACGACAAGGCAAAATACGTTCTGGTCAACGGCGATGAAAGCGAGCCCGGCACCTGCAAAGATCATCTGATCTTTCTGCACGATCCGCACTCCGTCATTGAAGGCACCATCATCGCCGGCCTCGCCATCGGTGCGAAACTCGGCTTCATCTATCTGCGCGGCGAGTATCGCTACCTGCTCAACATTATGGAGAAGGCTATTGCCGACGCCTATCGCAAAGGCTTTCTTGGCAAGGGCATCTTCGGTTCCAGCTTTGATTTCGACATCGTTTCCCAGACCGGCGCAGGCGCCTATGAAGTTGGCGAAGAATCCGCGCTGATGGAATCGCTCGAAGGCAAGCGCGGCATTCCGCGCATCAAGCCGCCATTTCCCGCGGTCGTTGGCTTGTACGGCGGACCGACAGTCATCAACAACGCGGAGACAATCGCCTCCGTCCCTCACATTCTAAATATGGGCGCGGAAGCCTACGCCCATCTCGGTTCCCCGCGCAACGGCGGCACGCGCCTGTTCTGCATCAGCGGCCACGCGGAGCGCAACGGCGTCTATGAGCTTCCCATGGGCTACAACCTGAAGAAAATGATTTATGAAGTCGGCGGCGGCATTCGCGGCGGCAAGCAATTGAAGGCTGTCGTGCCCGGCGGTTCTTCCACGCCAGTCCTGTTGCCCAGCGAAATTGACATTGGCATGGACTTCGATCAGGTTGGCAAAGCAGGCAGCATGTTAGGCTCCGGCGGCGTCGTCGTGCTGGATGAAACCGTCTGCATGGTCGAGTTCGCGCTGCGCACCATCGAGTTCTATCAGCATGAAAGCTGCGGCTGGTGCATACCCTGCCGCGAAGGCACCGACTGGTTGAAGAAAACATTGACGCGCTTTCATGCCGGCGGCGGCGAAGCCAAAGACATCGATCAGATCCGCTATTTGTCGGAGAACATGCTGGGTCGCACCTTTTGCCCGCTGGGCGATGCAGCCGCCATGCCAACCATTGCCTTTGTGAAAAAATTTCGCCAGGAGTTTGAAGACCATTTAAGCGGCAAACCGTGCCCCTACGCACACGAACAAGAACCGACGTTGACCGGAAGAACCGTATGACGATTGAGGCAAGGTGAAGGTAAGAAACTTAATCAAACTGCTGGAACAAGACGGCTGGTATTACGATTCACAACGTGGCAGTCACCGCATTTCAAGCATCCCGTGAAACCCGGCAAGGCAACGGTCGCAGGCCATTTGAGCGATGACGTGCCGCCGAAGACGTTCAACAGTATCCTGAAGCAGGCGGGTCTGAGATGAAGAGAGAAGGGTTTGCAATGAAGAAGTTGCTCGTGGTGTTCGAAGCTGCGAAAACCGGGTATGGAGCGTTTGCGCCAGACGTCCCTGGCTGCATATCGACCGGCAAAACTCTGGAAGAAACGCGATCCAGATTTATTGAGGCCGTTGAAGGACACTTGGCGCTCATGGCGGAAGATGGAGATGCTATACCTTTACCCGTCACCAGCGTCGTTGACTTCGCGGAAGAAGACCGCGAGCATGGCGTCTCACATTGCGTGGTCGAATGGGTGCAGGTCGCCTATCCACTTAGTTTTGACTTGGCCGCTACAGTCTAATGGTTCGGCGCGAACAAAATGAGGACTCAAAATACGAATGCCTGATGTAACCCTCACCGTCGATGGCAACCGGATCACCGCTCCAGCGGGAACGCTGCTCATTGAAGCTTGCCGCAAAGTCGGCATTGAAATTCCCGCCTTCTGTTATTACCCCGGCCTGTCCTTGCAGGCAGCCTGCCGCATGTGCCTGGTCCGCATTGAAAAAATGCCGAAACTGCAAACGGCCTGCACCACTCCCATCGCCGAAGGAATGATCGTCTCCACTGAAACCGACGAGATCAAACAGGCGCGCAAGGCCATGCTGGAGTTGGTGCTCGCCAACCATCCGCTCGACTGCCCGGTTTGCGATGCGGGCGGCGAGTGCGAATTGCAGGACATGACATTCAAGTACGGCGCGGGCGGCTCGCAGTTTGTCGAAATCAAAAACCATCGCGATGAACGGCAATGGTCGCCGGTCGTTTTCTTCGATCGTCCGCGCTGCATTCTCTGCTATCGCTGCGTTCGCGTCTGCAATGAAGGCATGGACGTCGCCGCGCTCGGCATTCAACAGCGCAACGTCGGCTCCGTCATCGCGCCCAACGATCAGGAATCGCTCGACTGCGAACAATGCGGCATGTGTATCGACATTTGCCCGGTAGGCGCGCTCACGTCAGACACCTATCGCTATAAGACCCGGCCATGGGAAATGACCCACGTTGGCACCATCTGCACCCACTGCGGCGATGGCTGCAAAGCTACACTGGGCGTGCGCCGCAGCGACGATGGAATGCAGATTGTTCGCGGCGACAATCGCGACAAGAGCGGGCTGAATGGCGAATTTCTCTGCGTCAAGGGTCGCTACGCATTCGATTTCGCCAACAACTCGGAGCGCCTGACCCAGCCGCTGGTGCGCCAGCCGGACGGCGGGTTCACCGCCGTCACCTGGGAAGAAGCAATCAAGGT
>JBOGLY010000129.1:0-7873 GCA_050746425.1 Acidobacteriaceae bacterium | reverse complement strand
GAATTCCTCAGTGCGATTCAAACGCCCGAGGAGATGCTCGGAAGCCATCCAGCCCGTTTCCCGCATCGGCTGATGGACTGTCGTCAGGCTGGGGCTTATGAAGGCGGCCGCCTTGATATCGTCGAAACCGATGACCGACAGATCGGTGGGCACTCGCAACCCTGCATCCTCAAACGCGCGCATGGCTCCCATGGTGGCGATGTCGTTGAAGGAAACCAACGCGGTAAACGGTTTTCTCATGGCAAGAAGTTGTTGCACCACTGGATATCCCAGGTCGGGAGTGGTGATGTCGCGGTCAAGTTGAACGACCATCTCCGGACGCATTCTGAGGCCGAGTTTTCTTGCCATCCGCACGGTAATGCGCCAACGATCGGCGGAGTCGGAACTGAAAAGCTGCCCGCGCATGAAATCAAGCTCGTGGTGACCGAGCGAATAGAGGTGAGTCAACGACTGTTCCGCGGCGCGGTCATGATCGGGCACCAGATTGGAAACGCCCTCGACCCTGGAATGCCCCGCGACCGCGACGCTAAGAAATTGGGCTATCAGCCAAATCTGCTGGCCCGCTCCCTGCGCAACCGAAAAACCCACACCATCGGCATTCTCGTGCCGGAGATGGGCGAGGGCCACCACACCCATGTGATGAGCGGCCTACAATTATGGTGCCCGCGTGGGCAGGAATGGAAACCGGCATGAAATCGAAATCGATCGTTCGTCCATTGGTCGCATTTTTCGCGGCATTCTTGGCAGCTGGCACCATGATGGGCCAAACCGTGACGGTCTGGCTGACAACTCCAGACAAGTCGTCTTTGGTCGCGCGGCAACCGGCGCAGTTGCATTTCGCCACGAACAAGAAGGATTTGCCAACCATTGCAGTTGACGACGGGAAGAGATTCCAATCGATGGACGGATTTGGTTTTGCACTGACTGGCGGGAGCGCGCAGCTTCTGATGCAAATGACTCCGCCAGCCAGGAGCGCCCTTCTAAAGCAAATCTTCTCGACTGAAGGCGACGGCATTGGAGTGAGCTATCTACGAGTGAGCGTCGGCTCATCGGATATGAATGCGCGCGTGTATTCCTATGACGATCTGCCAGCGGGAGAAACGGACCCGACTCTAGCGAAATTCAGTCTTGCGCCCGATCGCGTCGCGGTAATTCCAGTCCTGAAGGAAATTCTGGCGATCGATCCAGGCATAAAAATTCTGGGCTCTCCGTGGTCGGCCCCCGCATGGATGAAGTCGAACGACAGTTCCAAAGGCGGCTACTTAAAGCCGGAGTATTACAAAACATACGCAGAGTATTTCGTGAAATATATAGAAGGCATGAGGGCGGCAGGCATTGCGATCGATGCGATTACAGTGCAAAACGAGCCGCTGAATCCCAAGAACACGCCAAGCATGGTGATGTTTGCGCAGCAGGAGGACAACTTCATTAAAGATGCCCTGGGACCGGCATTTCAGACTGCGGGCGTGAAGACGAAAATTCTGATCTACGATCACAATCCCGATGTTGTATCGTATGCGCTTTCCATTCTGAAAGATCCTGTCGCCAGTGAATATGTCGATGGATCCGCATGGCACCTGTACGGGGGATCAATTACGGCACTGACGGAGGTGCACGATGCTTTCCCCAACAAGAACATCTACTTCACAGAGCAGTCGATCACCGGTCCTCCGCACGCAACGAGTATCGATATTTCAGAACCAGTAAGCGAAGTGGTGATTGGCGCCACCAGAAATTGGAGCAAGAACGTTTTGCTTTGGAACCTGGCCGCGGATCCAGAGGATGGACCGCACACCAACAATGGCGGATGCACGTCGTGCCACGGCGCAATCACGCTTGACGGCGACAGCGCGACATTGAACGTGGCGTACTATGTGATCGCACAAATTTCGAAATTTGTCAGGCCTGGATCGGTCCGCATCTGGTCGAACGATTTGGAGCAATTGGCCAACGTCGCATTCGTTACTCCTGACGGCAAAATGGTACTGGTGGTATCGAATACAGGCAATTTCCCAAAAACATTTAACGTCAGTTATCACAGCAAGACTATGACCTCAACTTTGCCGGAAGGCGATGTAGCGACCTACGTCTGGTAAGGGAAGCATGGATAATCGCGGGTACTGCGCAGCCTTACGGGGTGAATCGAAAAGGGGAATACCCACGCAGTGGGGCATCCTTACGCTCGCATTGTTATTCGCAACGTCCGCAGGCGCCGCTTCCTATTACCCTATTCGCCTGAACGATCCGTCCGCCGTGTATCTCACGCCAGACAATTTCCCTGTCCACGGAGATGGTATCGCCGACGATAGCGCGGCGATACAGCAGGCGATTGACAAGGTAGAGGACACTGCGAAGCAGGGAATCGTCTTTATTCCTTCAGGCCGGTATCGCATCAGCAAGACCATTTTTGTATGGCCGGCGGTGCGCGTGATCGGCTACGGCCCAACCCGACCCGTGTTGGTGCTGGGCAAAAACACTCCGGGCTTTCAGCACGGCATCGGATATATGGTATTGTTCGCGGGCGGCAGGCATCCCTATTTCCATCCCGGCCCGTTCCCCGGAACCGTGCCTCCTACTGAGGTGGAGGATGCGAACCCAGGAACGTTTTATTCCGCGATGAGCAACATCGATTTCGAGATTCAAGATGGCAATCCGGCTGCCGTTGGAATTCGATTCCACGTTGCGCAGCATTGCTTTCTTACCCACATGGATTTTCACGTTGGTTCGGGACTGGCTGCGCTCCATGACATTGGAAACGAAGCAGAAGACCTGCATTTCTATGGCGGACAATATGGAATTATGACGGAAATGCCATCCCCGGGGTGGCAATTCACCTTGCTCGATTCAACCTTCCAAGGCCAGCGTGTGGCCGCCATCAAGGAGCACGAAGCAGGTTTGACCCTTGACCATGACCGGTTTCGAAATGTACCTACGGCTATTTCCATCGATCCCGGTTATCCGGATGAGCTGTGGGTGAAAGACTCCCGGTTTGAGGACATCAGCGGACCAGCGGTCATCATTTCCAATGAGAAGAATCCGCGGACGGAAATCAATCTGAAAAGCATTCTTTGCAAACATGTGCCGGTCTTTGTATTTTTCCGTGAGAGTGAAAAGAAAGTCGCTGGGCCTGCGGAACTCTATCGTGTTCAGGCCTTTTCTCTCGGCCTGACGATTGCGGACCTGGGTGCACCCGCTAAAATCGAGACCTCGTTCCAAGCCACGCCGCTGAGGGAGTTGCCGCTTATGGGGTCGCCAGTGATCCGCAATCTTCCGCCGCGCGATGCATGGGTGAATCTTCGCTCGTTAGGCGCCAAAGGTGATGGCGTGACCGACGACACCACTGCCATTCAACGTGCGATCGATGAGCATTCGACAATCTACATTCCGTCGGGCCATTACATCGTGTCGAACACAATCATGCTGAAACCCGATACGGTGCTTATTGGACTTCATCCCAGTACGACTCAGTTTGATCTGCCTGATTCCACTCCTGGGTTTCAAGGTCCTGGCAATGCGAAGCCGCTGCTGGAAGCGCCCAAGGGTGGCGCGAACATCGTCACCGGAATCGGAATCTATACCAACGGGATCAACAGCCGGGCCGCCGGCGTGAAATGGATGGCGGACGAAAATTCGTTGATGGATGACGTGCGGTTTCTCGGCGGTCATGGCACAAATCTCGCGAATGGAACACGCGTCAATCCATACAACAATACGCATACCGCCGACCCGGATATTCGTCGCCGTTGGGACGCCCAATATCCCAGCCTGTGGATCACCAACGGAGGCGGCGGTACCTTCGCAGACATCTGGACTCCTGACACCTATGCCCAGGCCGGCTTGTACATTTCGAACACTTCTACGCCTGGCCACGTGTATGAACTTTCAAGCGAGCATCATGTGCGAAATGAGGTGGTGCTGCGCAATGTGTCCAACTGGGAGATCGACGCGTTACAGACGGAAGAAGAATGGGGAGAAGGCCCTTTTGCCTTGCCGCTGGAGATAGACGATTCCCGAAACATCACCATCGCAAACTTTCATTCCTATCGCGTGATCGCGAGTTATCAACCCTTTCCCTACGCGGTACGCGTCGCCCGTTCCAGCAACATTCAATTCAAAAATCTTCATGTGAACAGCAACAGCAAAGTCGCTTTCGACAATTCTGTGTTCGATCAAACTTACGACTCGCAGGTACGTTATACCGAGTTGGCATCGCTTTCGATTTCCGGAAAAAGGCCCGCACCGCAAGAACAACAGGAGATCTCGGTGCTCGCACAAGGGGCTACGCTTAGAAAGCTTTGCGGCGGCTTCTTCTCCATTTCCGGAGCGGCGGTGGACAGTCAGGGACGGCTCTATTTCATCGACACGCATTGGCAGAGAATCTATCGATGGTCGCCGGAAACACACGATCTGAGAATCATTCGAGATAACTCTCTTCAGCCGACTGAGCTGGCTTTCGACAAGTCGGGAAACCTGATCGTCATCTCCTATGTGGGGAAAGGGACGGTGTATAGCTTCCCTCCGGATGCTCTGAATGACCAGGTCACTTTCATCAAGCCAGTAGCCGCTGCGCCGCGCCCTGGAATGGCGCCGGTTCTTCCTGTCGATTTTTGGGGCAGCCACGATTTCATCAAGCAAGTCGAGGCACCCAAACAATATCAATATATTTCGCTCGATCGCAGCACGTTCATCCCCGCCGGGCAGGACTTTGTCGATGGCGCTCTAACGTGGGGCGTCAAGATGGCGGACGTGTTGCGCGCATTCAGCCTGGCAAAAGCGATTCCGAGCCGTCCGTTCTACGTCAGCGAAGAGTCGGAAGAGAAGACGTATTCCGGCACCTTGGACCAGGCGGGTGTTCTTTCCAATTTGAAGCTCTTTGCTGAGCAAGGCGGCGAGAGCGTCATTCAGGACGGCAAGGGAAATGTGTACCTCGCCGCGGGCAACATTTTCGTTTACAACTCCAGCGGTCAGCAGGTCGGCACGATTTATGTTCCAGAGCGCCCGATCGACCTGATATTTGGCGGCCGTGACAATAAAACGCTCTTTATTCTGACCCACCATTCTCTCTACTCGATCAGGACCCGTTAGGAACGCCCCTTTCCCCATTCGCATAGAACTCGGGGCCAAGGCCGCTGTCGTTCGAAGCGAACAGAGGACCTCGCGTTTGCCAGTGGAGCACAAGATCCTTTACTCCGCTTGCTCTACGTTGAGGAAGACGGCCTTTCAGTTTCCCCCTGTGTATCATCCGAGGGAATGCCCTTGAGGAATTCAGGACGTCGATCAACACGCGGACAACGCGCGGCTTGGAACAGATCGATACCGATGCTGTACACTACGAAATCGTTGCGATGGTTTGCTTTCAAATTCAACTCGCGTCTTGTCTCCGGTAGCGCATCGCGCCGCGATAGCATCGCGGCTCACGGCAACTTCTAAGGAATTCGAATGCGTCGATCGATTGTAGTAGTGGGAAGCGTGAACCTTGATCTGGTTTGCACCGGAAAGCGAATTCCCGCACCCGGTGAGACAGTGAGGGGCACCGATTTTAAAACGTTTCACGGGGGCAAGGGGGCCAATCAAGCGGTCGCCGTGAGCAGGCTCGGATATCCGGTCAGCATGATTGCAAAAGTCGGAGACGATGAATTCGGCGGACGTCTGCGACAGGGATTGCGGGCAGCGCAGGTGAACGTGCGTGCTGTGGGCACAGCGGCGGGCACGGCATCCGGCGTGGCACTGATCACGGTGGATACGAAAGGGCAAAACAGCATCACCGTCATCCCCGGCGCAAACGCGGAGTTGTTGCCGCGGGACTTGGAGAAGGCATTACCTCAGTTGCGCTCCGCCGGAATCATTCTTACGCAATTGGAGACGCCGATCGAGACCGTCGAGTATCTCTGCACGGTGGCAAATCGTTTTCAAGTGCCTTTAATGCTGGACCCCGCACCGGCGTGCCCGCTTACCCGGAAGATGCTGCGCAACGTGACTTATTTGACTCCAAATGAAACTGAGACCTGCGATCTGTGCGATGTTCCGTCTGGCGGCTTGAGTCCTACAACCGTTGTCAAACTTGCCGAGGCGTTGCAGAACGGCGGGGCTGCAAACGTGATTGTCAAAATGGGTAGCCACGGGGTTTACGTTGCGGGTGCGGATGGATTGCGACGGATGGTGCCGGCGTTCAAGGTCCGGGTGGTGGATTCCACCGCGGCGGGCGATGCCTTCAACGGCGGACTAGCGGTCGCTCTGATGCGCGGAATGAAACTTGAAGAAGCTGTGCGATTTGGCGCCGCAGTGGGCGCGATGTCGGTAACGCGCAAAGGAGCGCAACCAGCAATGCCGACGGCGTCTGAAGTTGCCGAATTGCTGAACCGCGGCGGAAGAAAACTCATCTGCGCGGGAAAACAACCGCCCCGCAAATTACATACTTAAAAATACAGTCTTGACACAAAACGATGGGAAAGACTATATTCGGTTCGACTCGAAATGAAACGTTTCAAGTGGCGCAAAGGATCGGAGACTTTACATGGCGAGGATAAGAAATCGGCGCCTTCGTTGAATTGTTGAGATAGGCAGGAAGGCTCGTCGGTGAGGGAAGTGAAGCGGAAAGCCGGCAGGAAAGCCGCTTCGAGTTGTTCGGTAATCAGGAGGCTAAAGATGAAATTTTGCAAAGCACAAAGCAAAGCGTCGGTCCGATTTCTATGTCACGGCTTGTTAGGGGTGGCGCTGGCGATGTTAATGGGCCACACCGCGCTGGCGCAAACCTTTTCCGCTTCTATCGCCGGCACTGTGACCGATAGTAGCGGCGCTGTCGTGAAGGGTGCGCAACTGACGCTGGAGAACATGAACACCCACGACACTCACCTCGCGACATCTTCTGCCAGGGGGTCGTACATCTTCAACAACCTGTTGCCTGGGCCTTATCAGATCACGGCATCGTCGCCCGGATTCAAGGATTTCACGCGATCCAACATGGACCTCCGGGCGAGCAACGCGGCAACGGTGAACATCACGTTGCAGGTGGGCGCTTCGCAGCAAAAGGTGACGGTCTCCGGCTCCGAGGTGTTGCTGGACACCGAAACCGCGAACAGCTCCGTGACCATGGATAAACAACTGATCGAGTCGCTGCCGAACAGCACGCTGAATCCGCTCAATTTTGTCTACGACCTGGCGGGCACGACGGAAGCGCAAGGCGGCATGACTTCCCGCTTTCAATCCTACGATCAGTACGGCAGCACCTTCGGCATCAATGGTGGTCGCACGGCTGAGTCCGAAATTCTGGTCGACGGCGCTCCCTCGACGGCAGTCGACTGGGGCGGCATGATGGTTTCGCCGATCCAGGATTCCGTGCTGGAGCAGCAAGTCGTATACAACACCTACGATGCCGAATACGAAAGAGGCGCGGAAGGCGTGGTGCAGTTGATCACTAAGGGCGGCACGGACCAGTTTCACGGCGAAGTGTACGACTTCATGCTGAATTCCTCGGTGAACGCCAACACATGGTCGAACGATTTCAACGGGGCCGTAAAAGGAAAGCTGCACCGGAATCAGTTCGGCGCAAACGTCGGCGGTCCTCTATGGAGGAGCCACCATCTATACTTCTTCGCCGCGTATGAAGGCCTGCGCCAGCCGGAAACAGACTCGAGTGGCGATCTGACGGTTCCGACCGCGTTGGAGAAGACGGGCGATTTCTCTCAGACCTACAATGCCGATGGATCGCTCGCTGTCATCTACAATCCTTACACGAGCACTCAGGTCACCGACGCCTCGGGAAACACTTACTACACACGCACCCCGTTCCCGGGCAACAAGGTCCCGGCGAACCTTATGGATCCGGTAGGACAGAAGATCGTTGCCCTCTATCCTTTGCCCAATCGGCCTAACC
>JBOGLY010000128.1:0-7881 GCA_050746425.1 Acidobacteriaceae bacterium | reverse complement strand
CGCGCAGATTGCTGTGGTGACGATCCATACAACCGGCGACGATCCGATCGACGATTTTGCGGTGCGGCTGGAAGAGAAATGGAAGGTCGGGCCAAAGGCGACCGACAAAGGCGTGATTCTTCTGCTGGCAACAGACGATCATCATTATCGATTTGAGGTTGGCTATGGGCTGGAGCCAATTCTCCCGGACGGGAAAGTAGGAACGATTGGCCGCGAGATGGTGCCTTATCTGCGCCACGGAAATTACGACGCGGCGGTAACGCTGGGAGTGCAGGCTGTGGCGCAGACGATTGCGCAGGATGCCGGCGTTACGCTCCAGACTCCGGTCCAGGATTATGTTCCGCAGCGCCAGGACCACCCGGCTAGCGCACTAAAGGACATACTGCTGGCGGTGCTGGCGATCTTTGTGTTCATTTCGCTGCTGAGATCCGGGCCGAATGGCTGGGCGGGATTTCTTCTGGGGGCCATTATTGGAAACATGCTGGGCGGCGGTCGCGGAGGCGGTGGATTTGGCGGTGGCGGTGGTGGGGGTGATGGCGGTGGGGGGTTTGGCGGTTTCGGCGGCGGCGCGTCTGGGGGCGGCGGCGCTTCCGGGAGTTGGTGATTGCGGCGCGAGGGAACGGATTCTTGTCACCCACCCTAGCCGCAAACTAGGCGGCGAGGATGGGGCACTCAGCGAACACGCGAAACTGGAGGCGCTGATTCGCGGCAAAGAGATAACGCAGTCGTCCGTGGCGTGGGCAGTGGTGGAGGACGTCTCGCGGTGCACGGATGGTATTACGACATTCTCACCGGACAGATCGAGAGTTACGACGAGATGGAACGATTTTGTGACGCTGATTTGAGTTAAGCTCCTGGGCAATGTGAGATGGGGAACCGATGATGCGATCAGCAATTCTTTCATTTGTGATTTCGATGTTTCTGGTTTCCGGAGCTCTGGCACAGTCACCAACAAACGGTCATGTGGAGGCCGGTGCCTATTTGAATTCGTACTTCCGCTTCTCGTATTCTCTGCCGAAAATCCTCCATCCGGTCGATACGGCATCTCTCAAGCTCCGGCCTCCGTCGCAAGCTAATAAGGAGTTTCTGCTCTTCGCGGCAAAGGAGAGCGACAAACCATTTGGCGTTCTCATTCTTGCGGAGAGGATACCAAGTTTTTATAGGCAGCGCTCAGACGGGCTTAGAGAAAGCGAAGACTTTCTGGAGCAGGTGAAGAAGTGGTGGGATCCGACAGGACATCCGCAGATTCTCTCTCAAACACATCTCACAAATGTGGATGGGCTAACCTTTGACGAGCTCGACTACATTCATTTTAGAGAATATAGATCGGCCATCGTCACGCCGATAGGCGAGTTTATGATTGTGTTTAGTTGCACTGCAAAATCCGCGTCCGATTTAGCAATCATGACGAAGTCTGTTTTAACCACTCGTCGTCTCAATGAACCGGGAGAACAATCAAAATGAAGCGTGCTGGCGTCGTCGTATTAGTCATAGTGGGAATAGTGATTGTGGTGGGGCTGCTGGTGTTTGGCAGTTATATCTCTGCGCGCAACCAGATGGTGGCGAAGAATGAGCAGGTAAAGCAAACCTGGTCGCAGGTGGAAGTTGTGATGCAGCGCCGTGCGGACCTGATCCCCAACCTGGTGGCGACGGTGCAGGGATTTGCCTCGCATGAAACAACTGTCTTCAGCGATATTGCCAATGCGCGGTCGGCGCTGCTGGGCGCGCACAATCCGGAGGGGAAGATTGCGGCCAATGGCCAGCTCGACAATGCGCTGGGTCATTTGCTGATGATTACGGAAGCCTACCCGCAATTGAGGTCGAACCAGAACTTCCTGCAATTGCAGGATGAACTTGCCGGGACTGAGAACCGCATCGCGGTCGAGCGGCGTCGCTATAACGGGGCGCTGCAGGACTACAACACTTTTATCGGATTGTTTCCCAACAACGTATGGGCAGGGATCGCGGGCTACCAGCGAAACAACGCGTATTTTGAGGGGAATGCCGCGTCGCAGCAGGTCCCCAAGGTGAGTTTTACCGGCAAGTAGAAGAATCCAGCGGTTTTTATACCAGGCTTCGCAGGAGTTCAGCCGTGGGCGCAGAAAGCCCATAGCAGTGCGAAGAATTATTCGCGCAGTATCTCAACGCTGGAAACGCAGATAGCCTAATCGGTGCTGGATGAACCGCAAGCGAGCCGTATCCGCTCAGACGGCAACGTTGTGCACGGTAAGGAAGCAATTTGACTTGTGCTCGACGCAGCGGGGTGGCGATTGGCTGTTTGTCGTCACTGGAATCACGAATGCCTCGTTCTGAGCGTGGGCGGCCCGAATGAAGGACCAGACAATAATTCCCCATTGCAGGATCGCCTGGATTCTTCGCTACGCTCAGAATGACGAATGCGGGAGATTCGAGCGAGTACAAAAAAGCAACCGAACGCCGAGCGCCCAGCCGCTTTTAAGTTTAGAGAGTTCTCGGCGTTGCTGTAATGCGGACCTTTTTCTGTCCCACCCTAGCTGCGCGAGGATGGGATACCCATAGTTTTGCGATTACGGCGGCGAATTACGCGTGGGCGAAAGAAGCGATAGCTTTGGCCTCGTCGTCCTTAATGTCAAACACGGTGTAAAGCTTGGTGATCTGCAGCAGGTCGTGGACCTTTTTCGTGAGCTTCAACAGTTTTAGCTCGCCGCCCTGATTCCGCGTTGCGGTAAAAGCGCTCACCAGCTCTCCGATGCCGGAGCTGTCGATGTAATTGACCTCGGCCAGGTTAAGCAGGATATCCTTCGATCCCTTGCCCAATAATTCACGGACCGCATTGCGCAGTTGCACGCTGCCTTCGCCGAGTGTGATGCGGCCGCTGAGATCGAGAATGGTCACTCCATCGACATGGCGGGTACTGATCTTCATGCTCACGGTGGTAATCCTCCTTAGGCGCTTTTCTGGGTTGAATCCAAATGCTTGATGAGTGTCAGCTCGGTTCCGGGGTGCAGCAGTTTGAAGTGTACCTCGTCCATAAACGACCGGATGAGGAAAATTCCGCGTCCGGAACCGCTGAGCAGGTTTTCCGGCGCCAGCGGGTCGGGAAGCGTCGCAGGATCGAGGCCGTTGCCCTGGTCGCTGATGCGAATGATGAGAGACGAACCATCGTTCTCAAACGAGGCGGTCATCTTTTTTGCGGGATCGTAGGCATTTCCATGGAGCACGGCGTTGACCGCAGCCTCGCGCACTGCCATCGTGATCTGGAAGGTCTGGTCCTCGTCCAATCCGGATTTTTGGGCCAGTTGTTCCGCCGCTTGTTCTACTTTGTTCACACTTTCAAGCGATGAATCCAAAGTGTAACTGCATCGACTAACCATGGAATCCACCACATGCTCCGGGACCGCTGAAACGTCGGCTCCCGGTTTTCGATCGCGGTCGCTGTTGCCGAGGACGCGTGGAAACACTCACAGGGAGAAGTTTGCTTGCACATTTGCCCAAGTGTCAAGGAAGTCTTTCTTTAGTGGCGCGAAAGGAAGCCGATTTGTGACGTTTCCAGCTACTTTATCGCCCCAGGGATTATCCGGTTGCGGCGGACCCTTGATGGCAGACAGGCCGACGGGCGCCCGTTTGGTTGCTTCCCGAACATGAAAGATTGTGCTCTCGCTTTGCTTCGAGTTGAGTAGACTGTCCATGCAGACCAATCGGAAAAAAGAGCGCGGCGATGCAGCCTGAAGAGACAAAAAAAAATCACAAGGACGGGTCGAACGCAAAAGACTCCGTACTGATCCATTTGTCTCTGTTGCAGGGCAGCCCGGTGCTGGATGCGACGGGTCATCCGGTGGGACGGGTACGGGAGGTTGCTGTCACTCCAGGCACCCGCGCATCGCTGGTCACGGAAGTGATCTGGGGGAGGAAGGACAATTTGTATGCGATCTCGCCCGCCGGGTTGGAGCACACGCCAGGCGGCGGGTTTATGTTGCGCGGGGATGCACATCCACGGCCGTTCAGCATGGCCGAGCCGCTATTGCTGCTGGACCGCGATTTGATGGACCAGCAGATAATCGATGTGCACGGACGAAAGGTGGTGCGGGTCAACGATGTTTCCCTGCTTTGGCTGCCTAAGGAGACGGGCGGCGGCGAGATGCGCGCAATTGAAGTGGAAGTGGGGACACTGGGAGCCATGCGACGCCTGCTGAAGGGCCTCGCCAGCAAGCGGGCGATTGAGCGCATCACAAAAAAGATCCCCTCGCGTTCGATTCCTTGGGATTTTGTGGATTTGATTGAAGCGGACCCGGCGCGGCGGGTGCGGCTGAAGATTTCCCATGAACGGCTGGCGCAGTTTCATCCTTCCGATCTGGCCGATATTCTGGAAGACCTGGCTCCGACGCAGCGGGAGGCGATCTTCAATCAACTGGACGAGGAAGTGGCCGCTGAAGCTTTGGAAGAAGTCGAACCGAAACTGCAGAAGCAACTGCTTGAGTCGATGGATTCCGAACGCGCCGCGGACATTATGGAGGAGATGGACCCGAGCGCGGCGGCCGATCTGCTGGGTGAGCTGCGAAAGGAGCGGTCGGACGCGATTCTGGAAGAAATGGAGCCGGAGGAGCGAGAGGAAGTCAAGGAACTGCTGGAATTCAGCGAGCATTCGGCGGCCGGGAGGATGACAACGAATTATGTTGCGGTGTCGGCGGGGTCCACGGTGGCCCAGGCGATTGAAGCGCTGCGCAATTTCGACGACGATCCGGAAACGGTGACGGAGATTTATCTGCTGGACGCGGCGGGCGTGCTGCTGGGCGTTGTTCGGCTAGCGAGGCTGGTGCTGGCCGAGCCGGAGAGCAAGCTGGCCGTGCTGAGCGAATCGCGATTTGTGAGTTGTCCGGCGGGAATGCATGACAAACAGGTTGCGGAATTGTTCGACCGCTACAACCTTTATGCATTGCCGGTGGTTGAGGAGCATAACAAACTGGTGGGTGTGGTGAACGTCGACCAGGTCATTGCGTTTATGCGGCAGCAGGCGTAGCGGCGATGGATCTGCGGTTTGCAGCCGAAATGCGAGATATTTCCGACGCCGTGGCGACCTAAGGATGACACATTGATTCATTGAGCAACACGATGCCCTTGAGAATTCTTTATCTCGCTCCGATGAATTATGGATGGTACGGGCTCTATCGGCAGCGCAGCCTGGAGAGGCTGGGAAACACGATTTTTCCGGTCGATATAAGGGAATACGAAGCGCGCGGCAATCCGATCATGGCGCGGGTTCGCTATCGATTGCAGGCTGGCCGTGTCGTAACGCAAATGAACGAGGATGTGCTGCGCCTGGCGCGGGAGCACAATGTCGATCTCGTGTGGCTCGACAAGCCGCTGTTCATTCGCGCTGCCACGCTTCGCAAACTGCGCGCGATGGGCATTGTCACGGTCGATTACATGATCGACAATCCGTTCGGTCCGCGGCGCGATCCAGGGTTTCGCCTGTATACGCGCACGATTCCGGATTACGACCTGCATGTGCAACAGAGGGACATCAGCGTGCGGGCTTATCTTGAGCGCGGCGCGCGGCGCGTGGTGAAAGTCCAGACGGCATTTGAACCGAGCGTACATTTTCCTCCGCCAGTGGGCTGGTCAGACAAAGATCGCACTCGAGAAGTGTCATTCATCGGGACCCCTTACGATGATCGGCCCAGGTTTCTGACGGAACTGTGGCGGAAATGTAATTTGCCGGTGGTGATTTCCGGCCCGAGAATCTGGGAGCGCAAGCTGGATCGCGCCGCATTGACCGCGTTGTATCCAGAAAGGGACGAGCTTTACGATGCTGCATATCGCGAGGGCATCTGGCGGTCGAAGATCAACCTGAGCTTTCTGACACATGGCAATCAGGATGAGTACGCGCACAAGAGTTTTGAAATTGCGGCGTGCGGCGGGTTTTTGCTGGCGGAACGCTCGGCGGGTCACAGCGTGCGCTTTGAGGAGGATGAAGAAGCGGTATTTTTTTCCGGCATTGAGGAATGCGCGAAAAAAATTCGATGCTATCTAGCGGATGAAACAGCGCGAGCGCGGATTGCCGCAGCGGGCCAGCGCAGGGCAGTTCGCAGCGGATATGACAACGACACGCAGCTTGCCAAGGTTATAGATGTGGTAAAGGAATTGTTGCCTGAGATTCGAGCGGGTTCGCGGTTGCAGTGATGCGAGGCGGGTCGTCCCACCCTTTCGCAAATGCGCGAAAGGATGGGGCACCCATATTCTCGATGGAACAGCAGATCCATCCACTCCGCTCCCACACCACTGCACAAAAATCGCGCATTGTGACCCCGTTGCGCTCCGGTCGGGATGACAATTTTCACCTATTTAATCAATGCAGCGCCACGGTAAGTAAAGACACGAGCTGAAATGATCATGGACCTTGAACGCGAGCCAGCGCCGCTTAATTTTTTAGCCGAGGTGTGCATTGTGGGCGCCGGGGCAGCGGGCATTGTGCTCGCCGCGGAACTGCTGCGTCGGGGCAAGCGGGTCCTGCTGCTGGAAAGCGGCGGCAGGGCCATTGAGTCCGCTGTCCAGCAGCTTAATGCATGCACATATTCCGGCCAGCTTCGCCGAGGTGCGCACATCGGGCGGTTTCGCACGTTGGGCGGAACGACCACCATGTGGGGAGGTCAGGTACTCGAATTGAACGACGAAGACTTTGTTGCGCGCCCCTGGGTGCCCGGCAGTGGATGGCCCTTCCCGAAGGAGGAATTGCGACCGTTCTATGAACGGGCATTGAACGCCGAACGTTTGGGGCGAGTTATTCGAAGCGACAGTGAAGTATGGCGAGAGATGAAGATGACGACTCCCTCTCTTAACGACGCACTCGAGCCGTACTTCACACGCTGGTGCCCAGTGTCGAACTTCGCGTGGTTGTACCGCGAGACGTTCGAGTCGCCGAACATCTGCGTTGTGCTGCATGCAACGGCGACCGCGATGTTGCTGCATGAAAACGGCACGCGCATCCGCGGAGTCTGCTGCAGGACGCTGGACGGGAAAGAGCATACTTTTACCGCCTCGCAATATGTTCTCTGCCTTGGCACGATCGAGACAGTACGTTTTCTGTTGCAGCCGCTGCCCGGCGCTCAGACGCCGCCATGGAACGCCAGCGGGCTGCTCGGCCGTCATCTGCAGAGTCATATTGACCTAGACGTGGCGCAAGTCCCGGCAGCGGATGCTCGGCGGCTGCGGAGTTGGTTTGCGAACGCATACCTGCGCGGATATAAATATCATCCAAAAATTCGCCTGGCATTCCCGGTACAGCGACAGCAGGCGACCTTGAATATCGCAGGGTCTGTCACATGTATTAACCCTGACGAAAGGGAATTGCGGCGGGCAAAAGCGCTGGCTCGCAACATCGTGCAGGGTCGCGCCCCGCGTATATGGGCCGATCTGCCGCCGACGCTTCGTCGGCTTTCCATACTGTTGAGAATGGGCTACGGCTATCGCGTGCAAAGGCGCGCACATTGGCCGAAAAATTCTGGATTCTGGCTGCGCGTACATTGCGAGCAGGAGCCGCTCTCGCAGAGTCGCATTACCTTGATAAACGCACGCGATGCGACCGGCCTGCTGCAAGCGCAGATGGATTGGCAGGTTTCGTCGTTTGAATGGAAGACGGTCCGCGAATTCACCTCGCAGGCTCAGCGGACCTTCGCTACTTGCGGGTATGCGCACATGGAACCACGCCCCGAAATCGCGCTGGAAAACGGATACCGCGACCTCGTTTTCGACGATAGCTATCACTGGATGGGCGGTGCGCGAATGTCCCGATCTGCCGCCGAGGGCGTAGTCGATACAGATTTGAAACTGCATGGACTGGACAACGTATTTGTCTGCAGCGCTTCGGTATTTCCGACCTCAGGCTTTTCGAACCCTACGCATACG
>JBOGLY010000127.1:0-7914 GCA_050746425.1 Acidobacteriaceae bacterium | reverse complement strand
CCTCCACTCAAAGGGTCATTTCGCGTGCAGTAGGCAGTGTTTGTCGGGCACGTCCAGCCGCTGCCCGCCATCGATACGAGCGACAGACCTGACGGGACAGATTCGGTGACCGTCACGGTGCCGCTTGTTGTCCCTGCACCGGCGGCGTTGGTTACGGTAAGTGTATAGGCGAAGCCCTGCTGGCCCTGCGACACGTGACCGCTGTGCGTTTTCGTGATGCCGAGAGAAGGCGGGGCTGGAGCCTGACTTGGAGGACCGCCGAAGAAAACTCCGCTTACGACGGCATTGGGACCGCTGTTTGGCGAAATGTTGATCCTTACGTGCCCGGAAATACTCCAGAGCAAGTAGACCCCATTGGTGAAACTCGAAACGGTTGTGGAAGCCAGGGGACTATTCGAAACCGCGTCGACCACTTGAACTGTTTCCGATCTGCCGCCGAGGTCCCAATCGACAAGATACAGCGCCACTTGGTGGGAGTTTCCGTCGCCAATATTCACGTCGAGGCTAAAGCTCGAACTGCTGTACCAGGTGGTGGCGGTGCCGCCAGAGCCGCCCGGAATACGCAGTGCTCGAGGATCCGTGGTGCTTGCCGCCCATGTCCAGTTCAACTGGTTCTGCACGGCAAAGGATGGATCGTAGGTGGGGAGCTTCTGCGCGCCGATCGCGATGGAGTAACCCTCCGAGCCATACTGAGTCTGCCAATTTCCCTGCGTTGCGGTATCCGTTCCGGCAAGCGTAGCGGCTGCACCTGTTGAACTCGTGCGCCCTATGCCGCTCAGAGAGAGCGATAGGGGGCTGCCCGCGAGATTGGCGGCTACCAGCAATTGTCCCGTTTGCGGTCCGCCGGCGGTGGGCGTAAACACGACGTTGATCTGGCAAAACTGGCCAGGGGCGATGCCCTTGGAGGTTTGGCAATTGTCTGTTTCCGAAAAATTGCCGGTGGTTCCGATGCTGTTTATCTGCAGCGCGGTGCTGCCACTGTTGGTGAGCGTCAATGTGAGTGGCTGGCTGGAAACGCCCACTGCCTGCGTCGGAAAATTCAAAGCCGGCAGCGAAATGGAAACGCTGGTCAACCCCTGATATTCGTAAGCCCCCAGATCGACGGTCCCGTTGAAAATCCGGCTATGGCCGTCGAAATCTGTGGAGGGAAGATCCGGTGCGGAATTGCTGCCCGCGTCGATTGCCGGCGATCCTGGCTGCAAATGAAAATTCGAAATACTCAGGTTAACAAAAAGCGGATCAACAGAGATGTTGCCAACTTGTGACCCGTAATTGCACGTTCCTCCCCAAGCCTGTCCTCCAGGCGCATACGCATCGGTGTAAGAGAGAGTCGGTAAAACAGCACCATTTTCGGTTTCACAGAAAACCGCGAATTGTCCAGTCGGTGCTACCACGATGTTGTTGGTAAACGTATAGAGCTGCGCGAGACTCCCTATATCGATTCCCGAAATGTTTTCAGGGGGTGCGGCATTGTTCATAGCAACGGTATTGTCCGAAACAATTACTGTAACGCCTTCAGGCGTTGACACAGAGACTCCCCCACCCACTCCGTCGATCGTCGTGTTATTCACGATCACATTTTGAACAATCACCGCCCCGTCATAATCCTGAATAGCGATGCCACCGCCGTCGTTATATGCAGTATTGTTGGCGATTAGATTCCCCTGAATTACCGCCCTGCTGAAATACTCGACTGCGATTCCGCCACCAATCCCTCCTAGGGCCACGCTGTTATTCGTGATGGTGTTTCCGATAATTTGAGGATTCGCCGGACTGGCTCCTCCCGCGTCTACCAGGATTCCGCCGCCCCCCTCAGCGTCCCCAACCTGTGAATTATTCTGGGTGATTATGTTGTTCTCAATGAGTGGAGAGCCTCCATCCACATAGATTCCGAGCGCCGCCGGCGCGCGATTCTTTGTGATCACGTTTCCCGTGATCGTCGGCGATGCGTTGGCAATCTGTATGCCCCCCGCGGTTGCAAGCGAACCCAATCCGTTTTGCACCGTAAAACCATTCAGGACAGAACTCGGACCCTCGCCATTAGCAAACGTCACTACCGTGGCGTTGCCGCCCCCGTCGATCGTTGTCACCGAGGGGCCGCCCGAACTCGTCAGCGTTACCGCCTTGCCTTCAAAGTTGATATTTTCCTGATAGGTTCCGGGAGCCACCACGATAGTGCCGCCAGGTGACGCGGCATCGATGGCCGACTGTATCGTGGGCAGATCTGCCGGCACATGAATTGCGTTGTCGTTGCCACCGACGAAGACCCCGCTGATAACCGCATTCGGCCCGGCCATACGGGTAATGTTGAATCGAACGTGCCCCGAGATATCCCACACCAGATAAACACCATTCGAAAAGTTTGAAACGGTTTGCGATGCCAGCGGAGTGTTCGTATCGGCGTCCACCGCCTGGACGGTTTCGCTGCGTCCTTGAGAATCCCAATCGAGGGCGTACAAGGTGAACTGCTCCACTTTTCCGCCGGGAATATCCACGAGAATAGAAAACTGCGTGCTGTCGTACCACGTGGTGGCGGAAGAGACGTTGTTCGCGGGATTGAGTAAACCGCGGGAACTGACGTCGGGTGTGGCCCAATTCCAGAACATGGAATTCACAACCGACAGGGAAATGCCATTGGGCAAGTAGCTCTCATTCGGTATTGAGAGCGAGTACCCGTCTATTCCGTAGGCCAACTGCCAATTGTTTTTGGTCACATTGTCGAAATACATAAAGGTGGCGGTGTTGCTCGACTGTTGCGCTTGGGTTGCAACGGCACAAAACAACAGGCACAAGACCGCTGCGCCGCGAAGAATTGAGCGGTTCATAAGCCTCCGAGAAATTCTGGACTCGAGAAAGCAAGAGAAAGGCACGTTCTGGCAAGGCCCAGAAGCGCAACCCGGGCCGGCTGAATTGTGCAGCAAGTGTATTACCATAAAGTGACTATGAATAAAACTTGACAATCGAATGGGATCGTATTTTTCAAGTGCAATAAAGTGTGCAATTACAGTAAGCAAGTTCTCGCTAGTGCAACTGTCGCACGAATTAAAAATTCGTGCGGATACTTTCACTTAATAGCCAATCTGTCAATCTAAATACACGTGAGTTAGAGAGTTTTCCCGATTCGGGTTCTATAAGTTCTAGTTCTAACGGCGTGAGCCCCACATAAGAAAAGGGCTCAAGAAGACCGGGGTCGACGCCTTTCTACCTTGAGCACACACTCGGATTCAGATATATAGTTTGATTCAAGACTCCCTATCTTTCTCGGAAAAAGGGCAGAGGTGTGAACAGCCCTGATGCGGTTCTTGTTGGCGACGACCAAACTCAAATGACAATACTGATCAGGCAAAAAGGCGACGTATGGCGGGCGGCAGCAGAGGTGTCTTATCCCCATGAGGCTGACTTGCAATTGATGCTTTCCGAATTCCCAAATGTGATTCCAGTACGCGGAGGCGAGAAGGTCCCTGCAGCATTCATCAGAGAGGCTGGACTTCCTGGCTCCGGAAACACTGATTTGCTAGGGGCGGACGTCGAGGGACACATCTACATCGTGGAGTGCAAGCTGGCGAGCAATTCGGAGATTCGGCGGAATGGTAGTGAGGGAGATTCCGCGCATTGCGCGAAGTTCCGCCAGGAGGATCATTCCTCAAGTACCGTGGCGGAAGTGCGGATCCCTATCTCGCAACGCCAATGAACGGTAATATTGTGATAGTAGAATTTTCGATCCCCACCGGCCCTACCAGCTTTCTCATTCACTCCGTAGGACTTGCGAGTTTCGCGAGGCAGCAAAAGGCATGAGAGGACGTCTTTGCGTAATTTTTTATTCGTTCTGGGCTCGCTGGTACGCGGTTTCTTATGCCAGTAGTTCCGGCACTGATCGCCCTTTCGGCTCTAACCAAGCACAGAAAAATCTGGCTCATACTCGCGATGGCGGGGTTTTTCATGCAAATCCCCACGCTGATTGGTTATCCCGAGCTTTATCAGCAACAGTTAAGAGAGCAAGGAATACCACAAGGTGGCGATGCCTGGAAGCCTGCGCTCTCCCCAATCGTCAAAATGTGGCCAATTGCTCTGCAGCAAATCCGTGACGCTCGACACGAGGATCTGAACACATTTAGAGTCTATCGCCCTCATTCAACTACGCTCGCGGACGCTCGCAATTTCCGGATAGTGCCTTTGTGGTGGTGGATGCTTCCTTTGGTACATACCCCTCGATTTGTAGGCGAAGCAATCTCAATCGTGCTTGTAATTCTCGGTACAGGGTTGATCGTCCGTTCGCCATCGCCGGACAGTTACAGGAACTACCGTGCCGACTCTTCGCACCGCATCGCGGGGCGTTTGAGAAATCTCCAGGCGGATTACCATTCCTGAGCCAGCCGCGTCGCTTTCCATGGGGTATTTGAACGGTTTTTCTGTTCATCCCTCCCCCCGTGGCGCGATCAACGCTCCGACAATCGCTTGGCCGCCCTCATTGACGTGAACGTGTTCGACGGTTACCTTCTGCTGCCCGGTCTTGCCCTTTAGCTTCTGCATCGCCTCTAGCTGTTCATTAAACACGCGCATAAACCGCGCGGCTTGACGTGCGCACACCTCGATGGCTTCCAAACGCGTCTGCGCGGCGCCAAGCTTTGTGAAATGGATGGCGGCCTCATGGGCTGCGATCATTTGCGCCGAAAGCATTGCCTCGGTGCCATTTCGAGGCCCTACTTCACGGAGTGTTCCAATAGCCTTAATCAGTCGAGAGTCGGCAGTATGGGGACTCGATGAGAGGAGAGATTCGCCTACTTGGCAGACAATCCGGTCCGCAATGTCGCGATTCTTGATTCCTGTTGCGTCTGGAATGTGCAGTATCATGGAATCAAGCTTCTGCTCTTCTGCTAGTTGGCTCTTCGTCGGCGTCAGCGCTTTGGTCTTATTTTTCATGCCGCACGGTTCGCGTGCTCATTACCGTTTACTTTCTAACAGTTCTAACAATTGGCTTGGGGAGCGGTCGGTAACTCGCTCTATCGGTGAGACTTAGAAATGGTGGGATGCAGTTTCGATCCCCACCGCCCCTACCAACTCTGTTGAAACCGTTTCACTTAGAGAAAAGAAGGCTCCAATAAGTGGAGTCGGCTCCAATTGGATTCACTGCACATACTTTTCGATACGTTCAACGTGGTCTTCCACAGCCCGACGTTGTGCATCGCCTACCACATGACCGTAAATACCTAGTGTTATCCGAGCATCGGAGTGCCGCATTTGTTTTTGCACGACCGCAGGGCTGGCACCGCCTTCCAACATCGAGCTTGTCGCTCCATGCCTTCCGGCGTGAAACCCTCCCCGTGGAATCCCTAGCTTAACGAGAAGCGGGTGAAGCTGTTTTTCCCGCAGCTTATTTGCTGAGTAGGGTCGTCCCTGTTTGTTGACGAAGAGTAGTCCCGCATCATTTTCCCGAAAATACTTCGCCAAATAATTACACAGGCGTTCTTTCAGCTGAGGTGGCATCGGAACGTCTGCGGCGCTCGCATCTGACTTACAAGCCTGTATTTTGCGTGTGGCACTGTCCACTGACTGCCTCACGCGTATCAACTCAGGCTCGAAAACCAAGTCAGATTTGCGTAATGCAAGGACTTCGCCAATCCGTAAGCCCAACATGGCGACGAGAGCCCATATGGTGGCAAACGGCTCGGGGGCTGCTGCGATAATACGGCCTGCTTCTTCGACTGTGAAGCTACGGGGTTCTTTCTTGACGCCGTTACGAGGAAGCGTGAGGTCAGCGAACGAAAAATGCCCGCGCGCGTATCCCCATGCTTTTGCCTTGTTGAGAATCGAAGAAAGAGTTATCAAAATATTTTCAATCGTCTTCCGCGTCAGACCGCGTGCTCCTAGCGACGTAGCGAAAACTTGTATCGCCTTCGTATTCAATTCGAGCAGCGTGAGCGCGCCCAGTGCTGGAATGATGTGCGCCCTCAAATGAGATTCCGCGGCCCGTGCTGTGCTTGGCTTCAGGTTCAACGCCACGCTGGAGCGCCACTCTTGGACAAATGCTTTTAGTGTCGTTCCGGACTTCGGCGCCATTTGAGCACAGGAATTGACTCGGTCTAAGTACGGTTGGAATCTGGCCCGTGCCGCCCGTTCAGACATTTGACTGACCAACCCCAATCTGACCGTGCGGCGTGCACGATGCACGGTCCCATCGCTCAGTAAAATATCCTCCCAATAAATTCCACACCGTTGCGGCTTCCGACTGCCCCGAATTACCAATCTACCTCTTTGAAACCGCCTCCTTGGCACAATGCCTCCTACTCGCATTGGAGACGGCGTAGCGGGAGGGACGATACCAAACCCGGTGCCATCAAGCAAACCGGGAAGTTGGCTGCGCTTAGAGAAAATGGCACAGTTAGTCGTATTAGAATCTGACAAACTGCCATTTCCGGCATGGGACAAACCGTCAGAGTTGAAAAAAGATTTCGCAATCGGCACATTTGAGGTGGCACAAACGTCAGAGGTGAGACATTCTTTACCTCCTATGCACACCTCCACGGCGTCAGCTTGATGAACAAGAGACACGCGGCCCTTTAGATTGTTAGAATTTCGGGTCACGGTGGCCCGGCCCCCGAGAGTACTTTCTCCCTTGCGATAATTAAGCGGGCTTGGTCCAGATCAATGCGTCCTTCGCGTTCTAACGCAGAAACCCAGGACCATCCACGATTGCGGAGCGGTGCTTTTAAACAGGAGCCACAGAAGGGGCATCGTTTCGCCTCTGACTTTCCGTCACTCATCCCAGGTTCTTCGCGTGTTTCCGGCGGATTAAAGAAGCGGGCAAGAGTGTGGAATCTCCGGACTTTATGGAAAGCAATTTCAAGTTCGACAAGGCGGGAAGGCACGGCATTCCAGAACTTGGAAGGATATTTAAGAGCGTGGCTTAGCGCTTTCTCGAAGGACGGAGCCGTTTTAATCGAAATGATGAACGAATCCCCGGTAATCTCATGCCACCATTTCGACAGCAGGTCCTGAGGCAACCAGGGGCCTACATATACTCCGTGGGCATGTAAATTCTGATTGCCGCTACCAAACTCATCCATCCACGCAAAACCATAATCCAGCCGTGACACCCTTAACTGTCGCTCGACACGACGGAACAATCTGCGGATTCTCTTATTAAAGACTCGAACCTGTTCTGTCGAGGGCATCCTGCCGATGTTGCGGAGAGTTATGTCAATTTGGGCGATAACGCGCCGTCCGCAGTTTCCTTCCCGGTGAGTTGCGAGGGCTTCTGCGACGATAGCGAGGCGTCCAAGGTGCTTGAAGTAAAGTTCGCGAAATGCCTTAGGGCCCGAACGTGGGCAGTAGCGCAGTTTGCAATCGTGGCGTTTGAAAAATCTGCCACGCTTGTCGCGGCATTCGTATTTCGTGCAATCTTTTGCATGACCGATGATTCCGCACCAGGCCAGCCTTTTCGCCTTTGCCCGAAAACTCTTCGATTTTTGCTCATCACCGTCGCGCTCGAAATTGACCGCGGCATCCATGAGTAGAGTTGCCTGTTCAACCTGTCGGGAGGGGGCCTGGGCCACTATTTCCGGTGCAATGTCTTCACCATCGAAGGCATCTTCGATGGCAAATTCTGCGCCGGGGCGTCTCGGTCTGCGCATTCCACGGTTCGCGCCACCAAGCATGTCTTCCCGCTCCAGATCGCGGGCATATTCGGGAGAAACATATTCAGCATCAGGAAAAACGTCAGGCTCCGATCCCCGCAGTAAACGTCGGAACCTGCGCATCTGAAAATAGGCACCGTTAGGTTCTACTTCGCGCTTTGGCACGACGTTTGGGTCGTGAGACATCTTTTCGAGTTCAATTTGCGTCGACACAGTTATTTTCGTTTTTCAAGTAAATAGGCGAGGCCAGCAAAAACCGCTGGCATCGCTCAGTGGGGGG
>JBOGLY010000126.1:0-7996 GCA_050746425.1 Acidobacteriaceae bacterium | reverse complement strand
CCATCTATGTCGGTGGATATTACATGCGGGACCTGGTCGATGGCTATGAGATATTCGGCGATCGGCGCTATCTGGACACGGCGATAGCGTATGGCGACTATCTGCTTTCGAAACAAATGACGAGCGGGTTTTGGGCGACCGGCTATGGCACGGTTTATTTGGCGGATACCGGAAGTGCTCTCGGGCTTTTTATCGCACTCTACAACCACGTAGATCCGGCGCGTCAGAAGAAATATTTCGATGCAGTCCAGCGCTATGTCAATTCAGTCCAAACCGATGGGATGATCCATCCGAACGGCGCCTTTGGCACCGGATGGCGGAAGGCCGCAAATGGCACGATGAGCGGCCCGATCTACGATCAATACACGCTTTCGTCGGTGCTCACGGGCAGCGAGATTTTCACCTGGATGTATTACATGACGAAGCAGGACAAGTACAGGGAAATTTCTTACCGCGCGTTGAAGTGGGTCCTCAGCACGATGCGGAGCGACGGAAACATTCCGTACATTCTCGCTGAAGAAGGGGCAGACTGGAGCAAACGAGGTGATAAGAAGAACGATTATCAACTATGGACTGCGAGCACCTATGGAACATCCGCCTATGTCGGAGAAGGAGTTCTTTCCTTCGATCTCTATTGCGGGAATCCAGCCTGGAAATCCTGGATTGAAAAAGCGGTCAGGCCCAACATCGAATTTCTGCTTCGAACACAGCTTCCGGACGGCACCTGGTCAAAACTCGGGCAGAAAAGCTGGGATCGGACGCGCAGCCCCGGCATCGTCGATTACCTGATCTGGTATTACGATCATGTCGATCGTGATCCCCGCGTTGCGAAGGCAGTGCGCCGGTTCGATGCTTTCGTTTTGAATCCCGAAAATGGCAAGCAATATGGGCTTTTGAACGATGGTGCCACCTACGGCCCGAAAGATAAGGCCAATGCCTTCAACACAGCCACCAGCCTTACCGGACGCGCGCTTGCGGACATTGTGTCGCCTGGCGTGGATGCGAGATGGCGTTGAACATGTCCCTCTAACTTATATGGAATCGCGCAATATCATTTCCGGCCGGTATCGCAAACTCCTGCTCGACGGAGTTGTCCCGTTCTGGCTCAAGCATGGTATCGATTGGAAGCATGGTGGTGTACTCTCCTGCATGCGCGATGACGGCTCTCCGATCAGCGACGATAAGTTTATCTGGTCGCAAGCGCGCTCGGTATGGACGTTTGCCGCGCTTTATAACCGGATTGAAAAGAAGCCGGAATTTCTCGCCGTAGCGGAGAACTCGGTCAAATTTCTTCTCGCTCACGGGCGAGATAAAGACGGAAAGTGGGTCTACCACACGGATCGGGAAGGCCGCGTGATTGAAGGGGCGACCAGCATTTATTCCGATTGCTTCGTCGTCTATGGTTTCAGCGAATACTACCGCGCCGTGCATGACGAAAAGGTACTGGCAGCGGCGTTAGAGACCTTCGAGCGGGTCCGACACCGCATCGAGCAGCCGGACTTCCACGAGACCGCGCCATATCCGTTGCCGCCGGGCTGGAAGAATCATGGCATCCCAATGATCATGACTGAGGTCACCCGTGAACTGTCGCAGACGACTGGCGATGCCCACCTTGAAACGCTTGTCGATGATTACGTAGAACGGATCATGGATCATTTTGTGCGCCCCGAGAAGAAAGTTCTGCTTGAGTTTCTTTCAAGCGATTATCAGGAAATCCCGCCGCCGGCCGGCACTTTCGTGATGCCCGGACACGCCATTGAATCGATGTGGTTTGTCATGCACGTAGCGCGACGGCGCGGAGATCAAGAACTGGTCCGGCGCGCTGCCGAGGTGGTGCAATGGCATCTGGAGTTTGGCTGGGATGCGGAGTACGGAGGCATTTTTTTATCGCGGGATGTAGAAGGACATGAACCGTATCTGCAATATTCCGATCGAAAATTGTGGTGGCCGCACGTGGAAGCTCTCTATGCCACCTTGCTCGCGCACAACCTGATCGGCGAGCCATGGTGCCGTGAATGGTACGACAAAGTGTCGAATTGGACCTGGTCGCATTTCCCCATGCCGAATTGCGGCGAGTGGTATCAGCGCCTGACTAGAGAAGGCAAGCCGTCTTCAGAGGTCGTCGCGCTACCGGTCAAGGACCCCTTTCATTTGCCGCGGGCCGCAATTCTGATCGCGCAGTTGATGGAAACGACGCCATAAACCTGAACTCGTCAATTTATCCGAGCTTTCCAAATGGTTATGATTGTCTCCCCCGGGGTCCAATTTGAAGTTGTGCAGTACTGTGAGCACCTACTGCGAAAGCATGATTTGCCCATTCACGTGGAAGTGACTCGTCACATGCGGAGCTCCGGTACTCGGCTGGCCGCCGCCAATCGACAGCGTGTAATCTCCCTGCGCCACGATCGGATTCCCATTCTCCGTCACCATACTTAGGTCTCGGTTATTCAAGTGGAATGTCACCGTCGCGCTTGCCCCCGTGTCGAGATGCACGCGTCTAAACCCACGCAGCGCAATTCGAGGCGCACCCGAAAGGCCCGGGAACTGCAAATAAAGCTGCGCCACTTCATCACCGGCAACGCGGCCTGTATTGGTTACCGTGGCCGATGCGGTAACCGGATGGCCGGCGGCAACGTCGCTCTGCGGCAGCATCAGATTGCTGTAGCCGAATGTTGTGTAGCTAAGGCCGTATCCAAAAGGATAAAGCGGCTTCCCTGTGAAGTACCGGTAGGTTCGCCCCTTCATTGAGTAATCCTCGAAGTTCGGCAGTTGGTTCACGTTTTTGTAGAACGTCACCGGCAGCCGGCCTCCCGGATTATTTTTTCCATTCAGCGTGTCCGCAATCGCATTGCCCCCCTCTTCTCCGGAATACCAGGTCTCGAGGATGGCGTTCGCATGCTGGTTTGCCCAGTTCACTGCAAGCGCGCTGCCGTTCATCAGTACTACCACGAGCGGCTTACCGGTCGCGGCCATCGCGCGCAGCAGATTCTGTTCTGGCTGCGGCAGTTGGATGCTCGTCCGATCGCCGCCGAGGAATCCGGGTTCGTGGACCGGCATCTCCTCGCCTTCCAGCTGGCTCGTAATCCCGACTGCTGCGATCACCACATCGGCGTCGCGGGCCGTATCCACTGCTTTGGATGATACCGTGTTGTTTGCCTTCGCCCACAGCAGTTGCGCGATCGGATTCTCACTGGCCGTGGTGCCATAGGTCACTTGCACAGATACCTTTTCACCGGCCTCGAAATGGATTCTGCCCAACTTCGATTCCGTGCCGTCCCCTCCGTATTGGCTGGTCAAATCTTCGCCATTTACTTTGATTTGAGAGAATCCGTTCGAGCGAAATCCCAGCAGGTAATCGCCCGTCTCCGGCGGATTTAGGAATCCGCTCCACTGCACGAAAAATCCTTTCTTGCCCTTGAATGCGGAAGGCAAGTTGCCAGCCGTCAGGTCCAGCGTAGTTTCCACCCTTGTTACCGCCGGTTTCGGACGTTTTTCTCCGAACATCTCCGGACCGCCTCCGGTCATATACTCCGCCTGCAATCCCGGCTTGCCGTCGGGAGTGGTAAGCAGTGAAGCAGGCACTGGCTGGCCGAGGTCCTGCCGCAGGAACTGAATCCCCGGCACGAATGTGATCTTCGCGTTCGGGAACCGAGCCTTAAGCCCCTCGAGAAGCGAAACTGTGTGTGTCGGCGTACCCGCATAGTTGCCGAGCAGGACCCTTGTTTGATCGGCAAGCGGGCCTACCACGGCGATCTTCTTGATTCCAGGTGTGAGCGGAAGAGTTCCGTCGTTCTTGAGCAGGACCATAGATTCGTCCGCCAGCTTGAGGGCCAGTGCGCGGTGCGCAGGGCTGCTGAGGTCGCTCTCGGGAATCTTTGTGTACGGAACCATGTCCGGAGGATCGAACATTCCCAGCCTGATTCGCGCCGTAAAGAGCCTGACCAGAGCCGTGTCGATTGCGCTCTCAGGAAGGTAGCCCTGCTGCACAGCGTCAATGAATGGCTTGTAATCGGAATTATCTTTGGGGTACGTGGCATTGGCACCGTAACATTCATTGTCCATACCGCGAATGAGCGAGATGGCTGAGGCCTGCGCCTGGGTTGGCCTATAGCGATGTCCGGTGAAGATGTCTCGAACCGCGCCGCAATCGGAAACGACATAGCCCTGAAATCCCCATTTGCCGCGCAGCTGGTCCATCAGCGTGAACTGATTCGCGCAAGCCGGCTGGCCATTGATGGCATTGTAGGCACACATGATCGACCCGGCATGGCCCTGAATAACCGCCGCCCGGAATGCAGGCAGATAAGTATCAACCATGTCGTGCTTGCTTACATCCACGTCGGCGAAGTGACGCGTTGGCTCCGGCCCACTGTGCACGTCGAAGTGTTTGGGCGTCGCGATCGCCAGATAATATTTCGGGTTGTCGCCTTGCAATCCAGTGACAAACGCGGCACCCATGCGGCCGGTCAGAAACGGATCTTCCCCATAGGTTTCCTGACCGCGTCCCCAGCGCGGATCGCGAAAGATATTGAGGTTGGGCGCCCAGAAGTCGAGACCTCCCATTATGCCTTTATGTCCGGCGCGGACATCCTGGACGTGCTTAATTCGCCCCTCAATGCCGATGTCGGTCGCCATGGCATAAATTCCCGGTACGTCGAAGGTCGCCCCCAGACCGATCGGCTCGGGAAATTCCGTAACGCCGGTATTGATCACGCCGTGAAGCGCCTCGCTCCACCAGTTATAGGCGGGAACCTTGAGACGCGGAATCGCGCGAGCGTCGTTGACCAATTGCGATGCCTTCTCATCGAGTGTCATACGACTCACCAGGTCTTTTGCGCGCGTCTCTGGCGGTAACGCTGTGTTCAGGTACGCGGGCGTGGACACTTCCTGCGCCAGTGCCTGTCGCGCCGGGTAGGTTAAAAACAGCATTGCTCCGCATACGACCAAAGATGCCGCTATGATTGGGTTTTTCATCATCTCACTCCTCGAAGGTTCTACGTTCGCCGCCTGCGGGCGGATTCAATGGCGGTCCTTTGCAAAGCGCAGGTTCCGGCTGAAAAATGGCATGACATGGTTCTGGAACCGATCCGCCACTGCGCTGGTATGCGTTCCGTGGTAAATCTCAAAGCTGTTCGGTATGGCATAGCTATCCAGTATCGTATGCACTTTGATTGTGTCGAACCGCAGGCCGTCCTCGTCCCCTACATCCATCGCGATCGCGCGATACCTTCGCAGGTTGTCGATGTACTGGTCGATGAAAGCCAGCGGCGAGTTGGCTTCCCACTTGTCCAGGACATCCTGCTGCACTACTCCGTTCTTCACCGGCATATCGAGATAGAGCGGAGGGTTCTTCGGATCAGGCGACCAGGCTGCCGCCGTGGCTAGCTGAGCCTTCCAGAAGAAAGGAAAATTCGCCGCATCAGCGGGTGACTTCATTCCGGCGACTGCATTTTCGAAAGCCTTTTCTTGCGGGGCAGTGGGATCGGGACGGCGCACCGAAAGGCAACACGGGCTCATCACATACAGCGCATTCCAATCCGCAACGCACCATAGCCACCCATGGAGTGGCCGACCAGCCCGCGGCTCTCCCGATCGGGAATCGTCCGGTAGTGCGCGTCGATGTAGGAAACGAGGTCGTGCGCGATGAACTCCTCGAAATCGCCGGTTGTCTGGGACCGCGAATACATGGACCCACCGTATACCGTCTTGGAATCCGGTAGCACCACGATCATCTGCTTCGCGCCCAGCGCAAAGGCTCCTTCGATGGTCTGCGGCACGTGAATCTCATGAGTCCACTGCTCAGCGCCAATCGAGTAACCGTGCAGCGCGTACACCACCGGGTATCGGTGATGCTTGTGTTTCAAATAATCGGGCGGCAGGAATACGATCACGTCGCGATCAACATCTTCGTCCTCGAGGTTTCCCTCGAGGGATGCTCCGTGAACCTTGATGTGCTCCACACTCGCGGGTTTCGCTCCGGGGACTGCGGCCGGCACATCGGTCTTCACCTGCGCGGTAGCCGGACCTGCGCCAACAGACAACGAGAATAACAAAGTCGTCATTGCTCCAAGAATTTTCAGCTTCCTCAATTTTTTCCTCCCGAGTCATTTTTGCAGCCGGCCGATTAGTCTCGCCCGATCTACTGTTCCACCGGAAACCGGTAAACATCCACACTGATCGGCGCGACCGACAGCGTACGCGGCAAGCCACTCACGATGGTTCTCATGACGCTCACCTGCGGTGCCTGTCCCACTTGATCCGCGGCTTGTAAATCTTTACCCGTGACCCGCCACAAGGTTTGCTGGCCTTTCAGTCGCACCCCGACCACGTCCAGATCGAAGCTTTGTTCCCTCTCGGTCGCATTTACCACCGCGAGCGTTAGATACTTCCGGTCCGGCGACAACGCAGCAAACATATCCAGCGGATACGTCGGGCTGCCGGAGTTGGTCTCCGGCTGGTCGCCGCCTATCGGATACTGCGGTGCAGGCTGCGGTGAGTTGCCCGTGAGCGCCACCGGTATCGAGCCCGGAACAAAGCTGTCGCCGTAGAGCTTGTACACGAGTCCGGTCGTGTTGAATACCGCCGCCGTAGGAGTGTAATCCAGCGCGGAAACGCCCATCGTTCGTGCAGACATGCGCAGGAAATCGGTGTGGCGCAGCATCTCGTTCAAGATCATTCCATAAGCCAGTGCCATCTTCAGGTCCGGAGCCCGATTGAAGTTCCCTCCGAAGTATGCGTACTCGTCGATGGAAAGAAAAATGTGATTTTTAACCAGCTGCGGGAAGCGCTGCTCGTATCGGTTCCACTCCTGCGCCCTGAGGTGCACGATGTTCGCTGGATAGCGCGCGAACTCGAGCGGCGTTTGCTCTACCTTGACATAACCCGCTTCGGTCGGCGCGCCCAGCGGCAAGTGCTTCGCCTTCTCCATGTCAAACCGCTGGCCGGATCGTGCGTACCAGTGCTGCGTAATGCCGGAGAAATTGCCCCAGCAGTGGTCGATCTCGCCGCCAGTCCAGTCCTCGGGCGTGCCTTCGACGGCCTTCATGTTGTCCACGTCCTTGGCGCGCATCTCGCCCGTCAGGTCCATCGGCTCCGGCATGTTGCCGGACGCGAGCAGCACAATCGACGGATCGGCCTTGCGCATCGCCGCCACGAATTCGTTGTGCTTCAGAACGTAATACTTTAGATCGGTGCGCCCGAGTTGCCATGCGCCGTATGGCTCGTTGCCGATATCCCAGAACTCCACGTTATAAGGTGCAGGATGTCCGTTCCGCGCCCGCTCTGCGCCGAGCCGCGTGTTGACGGGCCCGTTCATGTACTCCACTTCCTCGCCTGCCGAATGCGCGTCGCCAAAGCCCGCATTCACGGTGATGTACGGCTCGACGTCGATCAATTTGCAAAGCGTCATGAACTCGTCGAGGCCGACATCGTTCGACTGCATCGCGTTCCATGCGTAGTCATACGTGGGCGGTCGTCTGTCGCGCGGGCCGACGCCGTTGTACCAACTCCAGTCGGAAAGGAAGTTGCCCCCGGGGAGCCGCCAGAAGCCGGAGTGAAGCTGGCGCAGCAGCGCAATCGTGTCTGGCCGGAAGCCGTCTAAATTGTCCGCGGGCATCAGCGAGACGGTTCCTATGTGAAAATTCCCGATGCCAGTGCCGGTAATCTCAAAGGCTGCGTCGCTGCTGTCGGTCTTGGCCGTAAATCGGAACGGAAACCGGGCGTATGAGTCCGTCAGATGCGTAAAGGAAGCGCCTTCCCTGTCACCTCGTCCTTGACCCCAAATCAGAGTCACCTTCACCGTACTGTCCGGCGTACCTTTCAGCCAGATATGACCGACGTAATGCTCGCCCCGCACCACCGACAAGCCCGATTGCCGGATTCCGCGCGGAGTGGCCCCGTCCAGGGCAATGCGCGGGCTATCCTCGCCGACGAACGGCCGTACCTTGTCCATCGTCACCGAATCGTTCGGTCCCACTGGCCGCCACTTGCGCAGTTG
>JBOGLY010000125.1:0-8014 GCA_050746425.1 Acidobacteriaceae bacterium | reverse complement strand
CTCGCGAGTGTGGGTGCGGTCGTAGACCATGCGCCCGACGACGGCGAACAGCAGGCCGGCCAGAATTCCATGCGAGAACATCTGCACGACGGCACCGGAAAGGCCAATCTGGTTCAGGGTCATCAGGCCAAGAAGGATGAAGCCCATGTGGCTGACGCTGGAATAGCCGATGACAAATTTGAAATCTTTTTGCACCAGCGCGACCAGCGCGCCGTATACGATGCCGATTAACGCGAGCACTGCGAAGACGTCGCGCCAGGACCCGAGGCCGACCACGTGAAAGCCCCACGGGGCGAGGCCGAGAGGGAACAGCGTCATCGCGACACGCAGGCATCCGTAAGCGCCAAGTTTCATGACCACGCCGGCCAGCAGCATAGAGGCGGCGGTTGGCGCGGCGACGTGGCCAGTGGGCGCCCAGGTGTGCAGTGGCCAGAGGCCAGCGAGAATCGCGAAGCCAACGAAAACCAGAGGGAAGGCCCACATCTGAAAATGAGCGGAAAAAGGGAAGCGGGCCAGGTCGCCGAGCGCCATGCTTTTTGCGCCGGCCAGGACGAACGCCGCGATAAGTCCGATCAATACCATGGCGCTGCCGACGAAGGAGTAGAGGACGAGTTTCATCGCGCCATATTCGCGACGCGTGGAACCCCAGATGGCGATCAGGAAGTATTTGGGGATGATGGCAATTTCGTAAAAGATGAAAAGCAGAAGCAGATCGTAGCTGAGAAACACTCCATAAACGGCGCCGATGAGCAGCAGATAAAACGCAAAGAATTCCTTGGCGCGATGTTCAATGTTCCAGGAAAAAAGAATTCCAGTGACGGCGACGATGCCGGTCAACAACAGCAGGACAAGGCTGATTCCGTCGGCGGCGAGATGGTAGCGAATGCCGAGCGACGGAATCCAAGAGAGGTCGGTGACGGTGAACATTTCGCCAGACCGATGCTGGACGAACGAGGTCAGTACGATGGCGAATGCGGCCAGGGTCGCGAGAAGAGCAACGATGCGGGTCGCGAGGGCGCTGCTCTTCGGCAGCAGGAGGAGCGTCAGCGCTCCGATAAACGAGATGTAGATCGTCCAAGCGAGCATAATCAGAATGCCAAATTGATCGCGATGCGGTGTTTTTGCTAAATCCCAGGTCTCAAAATCGAGACCTGGGGCACCCACGTTTTCCTATGCGATTAAAACTTAAGTTGTTGCACCATTTGAATGACTGTGCTGTTTACAAATCCGAGTACAAGCTGGGGATAGACGCCCAGCACAAACATCAATGCAATCGCGGGCGCCAGGGTGAGGCGCTCGATGATGGTCAAATCCGGCAGCGCGGCCCATTTCTCGTTGAGCGGCCCGGAGAAAACGCGCTGCAAAATTCCAAGAATGAAGATCACTGTCGTCAGCAGACCAAGCAATGCCAGCGACGTGGCCCACGTTACGAGCGGAAACGATCCTTTGAAGATCAAAAATTCTCCGACAAAGCCATTCAGTCCAGGCAGGCCGAGAGATGAGAAAAGCGCGACGCCCATCAGCCCGGTAAAGATGGGCACGACTTTACGCAGGCCGCCAAAGTCGTTCAGGCCGCGCAGGCCGCCGCTTCTTTTTTCCAGCATGGCGACAAACCAGAACAGCGAGGATGCGACGAGTGCGTGGTTGAAAATCTGCAGCATCGTCCCACTGAGAGCGGCATATTTTTCCGTGGTCAGCCCAGAGTCCGCTCCGGTGAATTTAGCGACCGCGAAAATCGCTAGCAGGCAATAGCCGAGATGGTTGATGGAAGAGTAGGCGAAAATGCGCTTCAGATCTTTCTGGGCCAGCGCGGCATAGGCAGAAAGGATAATGGTCGCCACGGCGAGCCACAAAAGCGGTGTCAGCACCATTTGCATTTGAGCGCCAAAGATGGGCAGCAGAATGCGCAGGAAGCCGTACAGGCCCATCTTTGACATTGCGCCGGTCAACAGGACCGTGGTCCCGGTGGGCGCTTCCGTATAAGCGGCAGGCAGCCAGGTGTGAAACGGAATAAGAGGGACTTTTATGGCGAAGCCGAGAAACGCTCCGGCAAAGACGATGAGCGCGACATGATGTGGAGTAAAGCTGTGCCAGCCGAGTTTTGCGATTACCAGCGGCATCAGTTGCCCGTGCTGGGCCAACTGCGCCAGGTCGATAAAGTCGAATTTACCTGTCGCCAGAAAAATCGCGAGAAAAGAGAGCAGCATGGCGATGCTGCCGACGATTGTGTAGACGAGATACTGAGTGGCCGCGGCAGTGCTGCGCGGGCCGCCCCAGAGCTTGATGAGGAAAAATGCGGGAATGAGGCTGAGTTCCCAGTAGATGAACCAATGGAAGAAATTCAATGCGGTGAAGGTTCCGAACAGGCAGGCCTGCAGCAGCAGCATCAGAGAAAAATACAGCGAAACTCGCCGCTGAATCTGCCAGGAAGCAAGCATTGCAATGGGAACGACGATCGATGTCAACACCAACATCAGAAGACCGAGGCCGTCGATGCCAACGTGATATTCAACGCCGAGAACGGCAATCCATTGGGACCGCTGCTGAAATTGAAGCGCGCCTGAACCGGAGTTGAAGTGGGACAACAACACCAGCGTGATTGCAAGTGCGGCCAGGCTGGAGGCGAGGGCCAGCCAACGCGCGACATTTTTATTGCGGCTGCCGACAGAAAGCACAGCCACGGCGCCTGCGGCGGGAATGGCGGTGAGCACAGTGAGCCATGGAAATGCGTTCACCGCGTGGCACCCCACAGCAGAGAGACGGCCAGGACGATGAGCGCGATGCCAATGGCCCGCAGGTAATTCTGCACGCGTCCGCCCTGCAGGAGCGAAAGCGCCTGACCGCCGCGCGATACGCTTTCGCAGCCCTCGTCAAACCCTGCATTGACAACTTTCATGTCAAAGATATTGTCGAGCCATGCAAGCGCAAGCGCGAGATGCGCCACAATTTGCACCACGCCGTTCCACACCCAGCGATCGAGCCAATCGCAAATGCGGGACCATGCGGTATTCAGGCGAATGACGGTCGCGCCATAGAGTGCGTCGACATAAAATCCTCTGCCGAGGAGGGTGAATGTATGAGGTTGCAGCCGGCCAAGAGCATCGGGCGCATCAGCGCTGGAAATTGGTTTACGCCCGTAGAACCACCAGCCCAGCCCGAGGCCGATAAAGACGAGGATGGAAGAGGAAAGCATGACGGACATGAGTCCGGGGCCGTTGAATGCCGCGATGTGGAAGACTGCATGTTTGCCGCTGAGGAAAGATTCGAACCAGGGCCATGCGGGTGTATCGACCAGCCCAAGGAACATGGCGAAGGCCGCGAGTATGGTGAGCGGAACGGTCATGACCGCGGGGCTTTCATGCGGAGTTCCGAAGGAATGAGCGGACGCGTGCAGGCTTTCTGATTCGGTATGACCGAGGCGCACTTTGCCGCCGAAGACGTAGTAGATTTGCCGCGTCATATAGAAAGCGGTGAGCAGCGCGCCGAACGCGCCGAGATAAAAGGGCGTTTTCGAAACGCCCCAGGTGTGCGCCGCGTGCAGAATTTCATCTTTGCTCCAAAAGCCGGAGAAGAAGAGCGGAAATCCGCAGAGCGCCAGCATGCCCACGCCATAGGTCAGGAATGTAATGGGCATCAATTTTCCCAGACCGCCCATTTTGCGAATGTCCTGCTCGCCATCGCACCCGTGAATCACGGAGCCGGCGCCGAGGAAGAGCAGCGACTTGAAAAAGGCGTGGGTAATCAGATGAAACATGCCGATGGCGACGCCGCCGATTCCTAGGCCCATCATCATATAGCCGAGCTGCGAGATGGTGGAGTAGGCGAGGATGCGCTTGATATCGTATTGGGCGACGGCGATGAGCGCGGCGAAAACGGCAGTGATGGCCCCCACCCAGGTGACAACGATGAGGGCCGTAGTTGGCGTGAGCGCCAGTTCGGCTCCCGCATGGGCGCTCATCAGGGGATAGATCCGCGCAATCAGAAAGACCCCGGCGGCGACCATGGTGGCAGCGTGGATCAGCGCGCTGACCGGCGTGGGGCCTTCCATCGCGTCGGGCAGCCAGACGTGCAAGGGAAGCTGGCCGGATTTGCCGGCTGCGCCGCAGAAAATCAGGAGCGCAATCGCGGTGGAAGCGGTCATTCCCGCAGCGGTGATGTGAGCAACCATGCCGACGAGCGCGGTATGTTCCAGGCAACCCGCACCGCCGTTATAGAACAGCAGCGTGCCGGTTTGCGCATAGAGCCAGGCCATGCCGAGAAAGAACGCAAGGTCGCCAATGCGGGTGACAATGAAGGCTTTCTTCGCTGCCGCCGCCGCTTCTGGCTTGTGGTACCAGAATCCGATCAACAGGTAGGAGGTGAGCCCGACAAGTTCCCAGCACATGAAAAGCAGCAGCAGGCTATTGGCGATGATGAGGCCGAGCATGGCACCGGCAAACAGCGCGAGAAAGCAGAAGAAGCGCGTGAAGTTTTCGTCGTGCTTCATGTAGCCGATGCTGAAGATGAAGACCAGCAGTCCAACGAAGGAGACCATCAGCAGCATGATCGCGGTCAGCGGATCGAGCATCCAGCCGAGGCTCAACCATTGGCCGCCGAACTGGAGCCAGCGAAAGTTGACGAACTCGCGGGTTGGCAGCCCCTGGCTGCTGAGCGCGAGCACATGGGCGAAGGCGCAGAGGGAAAGCACGAAAGAAATGGAGATGGAGGCGATGGCGAGCGAAGCTGCAAGGACGCGTTTGCGCCGATCTGCAAAGGCGGCGATGCCTGCCGCCAATGCTGGCAAGACGGGCACAAGCCACAGGTTTTGGACAATCCACGTCATCCGGTCTCAGGTAAAAGTTGAAAATCAATTTCAAAAGGTGCGATAAGCGCATTTTCGCAAGTTGCTGTAGTGCGAGCCAAATCGCATCCCACCCTTTCGCAAATGCGCGCGAAAGGATGGGGCAGCCAGATTCGAAGTACAAATGCACAGATCCTTCGCTACGCTCAGGATGACGAACTTTTGCTTTAACTCAACCTTTCATTGAACTCATTTTGTCCAGTTCGGTGGTGTTCGAATGCCGGTAGACGGCCAGGATGATGCCAAGGCCGACGGCCGCCTCTGCCGCGGCAATGCCGATGGAAAAAATTGCAAACATTACGCCGGTCAGCACCTCCGGGTGCGGGCCGTAGCGCCAGAAGGCGAGGAAGTTCAGATTGGCGGCGTTCAGCATCAGCTCAATTCCGATCAGAACGATGATGGCGCTGCGGCGCGTCAAAGCACCGGCCAGGCCGATGGAAAAAATGAGCGCGGAGACCAGCAGATAGTTGGTCAACGAAGTCACGTCGTCCCCCGCTTTGCTTGCATGGCGACAACCACCGCTCCGATCAGCGCGACAGTCAACATCAATCCCAGGATTTCCAATGGCAGTATAAATCTGTGCATCAGGGCATCGCCGATGGGGTGGACGGCAGCGTTCACTCGCGGGGGCAGGACATTCGACGAAACGGAAATGAAGCAAATGGCCCAGGCGAGCACAGCGAACACGGCGGCGGCGATCAGGCTGCCCGCGATCCAGTGCGAAGAAAATTTTGAGCCGCCTGGGTCCATCTGCCTTTGCGTCATCATGATGACAAATACGGCAAGGATGGCGACCGCGCCCACGTAGACGAGAATTTGAGTGAAGCCGACGAATTGGGCGCCCAGCAGAAGGTAAAGGCAGGCCAGGCCGGCGAAGCCTGCGGTAAGGGCCAATACGCAATGCACCAGATTGCGCATTGCCATCGCGGCCAGCATTCCGGCGATGGTGATAGCGGCGAGGATGAAGAAGATTGCTGTCATGTCAGAAAGGTTGCCACTTTGTCCGCGTTGTCATCCGGAATTCTTAAATGACAATCTTTTCCATCCCACTCAAGCCAACCCATTCGACTTCGTGCAGGGTCGGCTTGAATGGGGCACCCTCCGGAATGACAAATCAATTTTGCCCTATTCGGCAAAGCGGTACTTTCGCATTTCAAATTTCTTTCCTTGTTTCAGGCCGCGCGCGAGCAGAATCGCCGGGACGATCAGCAGCAGAGCGCAGATTAACCATCGGATGGCCCCCGCGGCCATGAAATGCCAGACGCCCACGTCCAGCAGATTGATGAGCGTCATGGGCAGCATGAATTGCCATGCAAAGTTCATCAACTGGTCCATGCGCAGGCGCGGAAGCGTGCCGCGAATCCAGATGAAAACCGCGATCATTGCAAGCAATTTCGCGAAAAACCAAAGATACGATGGAATCCAAGTGAGGAATGAGAGCGGCGCGGCCCAACCCCCAAGAAACAGGGTAATCGCAAGGCCGCTGGTGGCAAACATGCCCAGATATTCTCCTAAAAAGAACAGTGCGAATTTGAAGCCGGAATATTCGACATAATAGCCCGCGATGATTTCGGATTCGCCTTCCGGCAGGTCGAAGGGGGAGCGATTGGATTCCGCCGTTGCGGCGATCATGAAGAGAATGAATCCGGCAATGCCCCAGGGGGTGAAGAGGAACCAGTGTGGCCAGATGCCGGAATAGCCGGTCTGCAAGTTGACGACAGCGACGGTGGAAAGCGAGCCGGCCGCCATGATGACAACGACGGCGGCAAGCACGAGCGGGACTTCATAGCTGATCATTTGCGCGATGGCGCGCATCGCACCCAGGAGAGAGTATTTATTTCGGCTGGACCAGCCGGCCATGAACACGGCCAGTTCGACCAGAGTGCCGACGGCGAAGAAGAAGAGTATGCCGACGTTCAGGTTGGCGAGCACCATGTTGCGACCGACGGGCAACACTGCGTAGGCAAGAAATGCAGCGACCACCAGCAGAATCGGGGCAAGGAAATGCACGGCCTGATCGGCGGTGCGGGGAACAAGGTCTTCTTTGGTGAGCGACTTCAGGCCATCGGCGAGAGGCTGAAGAAAACCCCAAGGGCCGACGCGGTTGGGGCCAAGCCGGTTCTGGATACGTCCCAGGCCTTTGCGTTCGAGCACGGTGGTAAATGCGAACAATAGCGAAAACACAAGGACGATGGCGATGACGCAAACGATGGCTGATACGATCGACTGAATTGGAGCGGGGAGATGTGCGACGAGGCGATGCAGCAAGATGACAAAAATCTGGTCGGCTTGCTGAATGGATGGCGATGTCATTTGTCAGTCGTCGCCTCGACAGCCTCGGTTGCGGGAGCGTTTCCGTTGGCGCTGGTCGCATGGGCGCCGTTGGCAGATGCGACGGCTTTCGGTTCTGCAGACGGTTTTGACTTGGCCGCCATCCGGGCCCGTTCCGCGGCCAATTGCGCGTCCACGGCGGTCGCTTCCGTAGGGTGAATCTTGTGGTAATACTCGTTCGATCTGGAGAGGCGTTCCCGGTCCCATAGCAGGGCGCTGAAGCGGTTGGTCGTGCTGAGTTCGAAATCGGTGTCCATCTTAATGGCGTCGAAGGGACAGACTTCGACGCAAATCTGACAGCTCATGCAAACTGAGATGTCGATGTTGAAGACCGTCGGGTAGAACTGCGGCTTACCGACCGCGTCCGGTTTCTTGTCCGTGCTCTTTTCAATGAAGATGCACTTGGGCGGACATTCCTTCTCGCAGATAAGGCAGGAGACGCAGCGCATGCCTTGTTGCCAGTCTTCGCCGTCGTAGACCAGGAAGGGAAAGTTCCTCGCTGCCTCAATCTGGGGCAAACGTTCTTCGGGAAATTGAACGGTGGTCAGTCGATTTTTGCCGACGTAGCTGCCCAGAAAATTTCGGGCTGTTTCCGCCAGACCTTTCAGGATTCCTTCACCGAACACAGACTCAATCCTCGACTACAAAATGATTGCTTTACAACCCCACTCAAGCCAAAGGAGGGCTTGAATGGGCCACCCTCCAGCATTTCCTTCCCACTCAAGCCAAAGGAGGGCTTGAATGGGCCACCCTCCAGCATTTCCTTCCCACTCAAGCCAAAGGACGGCTTGAATGGGGCACCCATATCTTCATCGATCTACCTCGCCCATCACGATATCGATG
>JBOGLY010000124.1:0-8029 GCA_050746425.1 Acidobacteriaceae bacterium | reverse complement strand
CCACATGGGCCGGCAGTGGCGTCTGAATCAGGATTCCATCGACCTCCTCGCGTGCATTCAATTGCGAGACCAGATTCAACATCTCCTCAGTCGTCACCGTTGCTGGCGGTGTGAGAAGCTCGCTGTTCATGCCGAGCTCGGCGCTGGTCTTCACCTTGTTACGCACGTAGATTTCCGAGGCTGCGTGATGCCCGACCATGATTACCGTGAGGCCCGGTCGAACGCCCTGTTGGTGCAGATGTTTTATGTCCGCCGCCACTTCGGCTTGAATCGCCGCGGCAATTGCGTTTCCATCCAATCTTTGAGAGGTCATCGTACTCGTCATGGCTTCTTACTATGGTACCGGATTCAGCACTGGCGGCGGAGCCATGGCTGCCTATCCTATGCTGGCGCTGGTTGCAAGGTTTATCTCCAACAGTTACCAATGCGGATGACGAAAGTTCTCTCGTGCCGCATCTCCGGGTTGCCGATAGGGAAGTTGTCGGGCGAAGTTGCCTGAATCGCGCGGCTTTCCCCCAAGAAAAGCGGCGTTAAAAAGAACGCAACGACATTGCAATCGTAAAGATGCCCCAGACATTTACCGAATCGATACTTTTTTGTGCCTCCGTAGCAACAAAGCTAAGCCTGAATGACTCTTACATATTGAAACGTGTTGCAGCCCCGATGGGTTTCGCAGCAGGGAAGGGACGGGACCGCTCCATGCCAGAAGGTAAAGACATAGAGAAATTTGCAATGGTCGATTTGCAGGAACTGCGCGAAGGACTACTGCAACAAGGTCTGGATAGCTGGCAGGCAGCGGACCTGATCCGCAGCTTTCTAGCTGGGCGCGGTTATGGCGTTTCCCGTCAGAGCGCCCGCGATGCCGTGTTGCGTGCCGAAGTGTTGACTCAGTCTATGGATTGCATGCAGGCAGAACTGGAAAAGTTGGCCATGATGATGTAACGCGCTCAGTTCGCGTTGCGCGTTGCGGCTTGCGACGTTTCCTGCACCAGCGTCCCGGAAGACATAAACCGCTCCAGCGCCTTCATGGCGCAGCCCTCCCCGCAAACATGATAAAGATCTGGATTCCTTGACTCTTCGTCATTCCAGGGCGCCAGAGTAAACTGTTGCGAAAGCTGGCCTTGATTGAAGCAAAACACATTTCCCAGTGTAATCATCCACCAGTGGTTGGACTCGAGCTTGACAACTCCGCAGATGTTACAGGTAAACGATTCGTCCCAGGCCATCTTGAGTCCTCGTTAAAAAATCAGCCCAACCCACTCCAAATAGATGCCGCGATCGCATTTCGGTCGCTATTCGTGCGTCGATTTGACGCGGTTCCCGTACAAAGATTGCTACTATCGGACGGGAATATTCCTAAAAGAAAATGGGCTTGTAACATACAATAAACAATACATCCATGGAGTTGCTACTCAATCTTTCGTGGCTAGCGGTTTCTGTCGCTTTGGGCGTGATATTGCTCAAATCCAGAGGCAGGCGCGGCGCTGCGTCCGTGGATTGCATTCATTCCCATTCCGCGGCTTGGATATCGTATTTGATCCTGATTGCGATGTTGCTCCCGGTCATCTCCATGACCGACGACCTGCAGGCCATGGTTACGCCGACCGATGGCGAGCAGATTGTGCGTCGATTTGAAGTGTCCGCCAACGGGCATTTTCATTTGCATCTTCATCCAACCATGTCTCTTCCGGTGCGAAACTCATCCTTCGCGCCCCTTCCAGATGCCGGCCCGCTGGGGCCTGTTCAGGATTTCTATCCTTCCTATCGCTTGCATAGGCAGACGATCCAAGGCCGCGCGCCTCCGGTCGCCGGCTGACTCGTTACCCCTGAAAATTTCAGTTTTCTTATAAGGTTCTTGTCGCTGTTCGGCCATTTTGGTGATGAGTTGACTTTACGAGACGCGGCGATATGCCGTGCCGTTCGTGCTTTTACTTTTTGGATCGCAAGGAATTGTCATGAAGCTCTCCCGATCGATGAACGTGGGAGTTTGCGTTCTGCTGCTGTTTTGTTGGCAACATGCTGTGGCGCAGACGCAGGCCTCACCGCCCTTGCGGCTTACGCTGCAACAAGCGGTTGCGCTTGCCCTGCGCAAGAATCCTACGCTGCTGGCGGCCCGGCAGAACCTGGAATCCACGCGGGCTGAGGAAATAACTGCCGGACTGCGGCAGAATCCTGTCCTTGGGCTGGGCGGGACGGATGTCACCTTGCCGGCCGACAATCCGGCGAGTCCATATTCTTATTCGGCTGACATCTCGCGGCTGTTTGAGCACGGCCAGAAGCGCCGCTGGCGTTTGGACGCCGCGCGTGCGACCACCCGCGTGACCGAGAGCCAGTATCGCGATCTGGAGCGGCAAACCGTGCTCGCCGTAAAGAATGCTTTCACGAACATGGTGCTTGCAAGGGCTGCATTGGATCTTGCGGACAAGAACCTCGCCAGCTACCGCAAAACTGTCGATCTGAGTCGCGTTCGACTCTCAGCGGGAGCCATCAGCCAGACCGACTTCGACCGCATCGATTTGCAACTGGCTGGCTTCGAGTCGGATTACGAAAACGCGCAAGTCAATTTGGTCCAAAGCAGCGATGAGTTGCAGCAACTGCTTGGAATTGAAAATCCGCGCCCCAACTTCGCGATCGTCGGAACGCTGGCTCCGCCGCAACTCGCCTTGTCTTTGCCAGACCTCGAAGCCAAGGCATTGGCCGCTCGACCGGATTATCTCGCGGCGCAGCAAGCGATCCAGGTGGCAGACGCCAATGTAAAACTGGCGGACGCCAACGGCACCGCCGATCCAACGCTGGACGCTGGGTACAACCGCGCCGGCGTCTACAATTCCTTCGGTTTTAACGTCAGCATTCCGCTGCGTATCTTCGATCGCAATCAAGGAGAGAAGCAGGCGACGCGATTCACCGCCCAGGCCGATCGCTTTTCCGAGATTGCGGCGCGCAACCAGGTGCTTTCCGACGTCGATCAAGCCTGGGCCGGATACCAGTCCGCGCAAAGATTGGCTGCGCGATACAACACGCATTATCTGCAAGAAGCCGGGACCATATTGAACAATTTGCAGTTTGGATATCGCCACGGCAGCTACACGCTGCTCGATTACCTGGATGCGCTGCACGATTATCGGCAAACCAATCTGGACGCCTTGAACGCCAACGCGCAGGTATGGCTGAGTCTTCATCAACTCAGCGATGCAACCGCAACGGAGATTCTCCCATGAAACTTTTTAACCTTGTCGCGGCTGCCATTTTTTCCGCGCTCTGGATAGCGGGCTGCGGCTCGAATTCCTCGAACGCTCCGCCTCCGGTATCGAAAACAATTGTGCAAACAATGGTCGTTCACAGCCAGAAAGTCGTCGACCAAATCAATATTCCCGCCCGCGTGGTTGCCATTCCAACCAAGGTGGTGCAGGTGTTTCCTCCGCTCAGCGGACGCATCGTTCGCTTTTCCGTGCTGGCCGGCCAATCGGTCCAAGCCGGTCAGCCAATCGCCATGTTGCAGAGCGGCGATATAGCGCAGGCGCGCTCCGACTTTCAAAAGGCGAAGATTCAGGTCCTGCTGTCCGATCAGGCGCTGGCACGCGGCAAACTGCTGCTGCAACATCAAGTGTTGGCCAAGGCGGACTATGAACAACTGGTCGCAACCGATGAAGCGGCCCACGCCGAGCAGGAACGAGCTCGGCAGTTGATTCACGAACTGGGCTTCTCAGAAAACGACAACAGCGATGAGGTTCCCATCCGCGCCCCAATCAGTGGCATCGTGCTGGACACCGGCGCAGCCGTGGGCGAATGGCAGCGTTCGCTCGACAATGCAACCCCGCTGGCCACAATTGCGAATCTCAACCGTGTCTGGGTCGTTGGTGACGCGTATCAAAGCGATCTTGCCAGCATCCGCGTGGGCCGCCCCGTGACCGTAAACTTCCCGGCGTATTCTGGCCTGTCGCTCCCCGGCAAGATCGACAATTTGTCGCAATCGCTCGATCCCACCACGCTGACCGCGAAGGTGCGCGTCGTGCTCGAGAACCCGCAATTGAAATTGAAGCCACAGATGTTCGCCAATATTCTCGTCGACCGCTCTTCCACCCAGGGTTTTTTGGTCCCCTCATCCGCGGTCATTCACGAAAACAACTTCGATTCTGTCTTCGTTCAAACCCCTACTGGCAAGTACGAGCAGGTTCCGGTAAAAGTTGGCGAGATGCAACAGCAGAATGTCGTGGTCCTCAGCGGCCTGAAAGATGGCGATCAGGTTGTCACGCTCGGGGCGGCGCTATTGCGCGCGCCTGCTGGAGAGTGACATGACCACTTTCATTCGGGTCCTTCTGCAATACCGCATCGTCGTTCTGGTCGTGTTCATCGCCGCTCTTTTTGTCGGCTGCTACGCGTATACCAAGCTCGACATCGAGGCGTATCCCGACCCTTCACCGCCGATGGTGGAGATCATCACCCAGAATCCCGCATGGTCTGCCGAAGAGATGGAGCAGCAGGTCACCATCCCGGTGGAAAACGCCGTTTATGGCTCACCGCATTTGGAGCAGGTGCGTTCCACCAGCATCTTTGGGCTAAGCGATGTGAAGCTCTATTTCAGCTTCGACAGCGACTACTTCCACGATCGCGAGGAGGTGCTCTATCACCTGCAGACCCTGACCTTGCCCAACAATTTGCAGCCGCAACTGTCTCCCACCTCGCCGATCGGTGAGATCTATCGCTACATTCTCACCGGTCCCGGCTATTCACTGAACGAACTAAAAGCCACGCAGGACTGGCTGGTGACGCGGGAAATCAAACAGGTCCCTGGCATTATCGACGTGACAACTTTTGGCGGCACGACGCGGCAATATCAGGTCATCGTCGACCCTGATAAGTTGCTGGCGCATAACGTGACCCTCACCCAGGTGATCAATGCCATCCAGAACAGCAATGCCAATGTTGGGGGCGATTACCTGACGCTGGGCGCGCAGAACGTCAATGTGCGATCCATCGGGCTGCTCACAAATCTCGACGACATAGGTTCCATCGTGGTCGCGGAACATAACAATGTCCCTGTGCTGGTGCGCGATGTCGCCACATTACAAAAGGGCCATCAGCCGCCGTTGGGGCGTGTCGGTCGCAACAATCACAGCAATGTTGTTGAGGGGATCGTCCTGCTACAAAAAAATGCGCAGTCATTGCCGGCACTGCGCGCGCTCAAGGAAAAAGTCTTTCATCTGAACCACGGCAACTTGCTTCCCCCTGGTATGCAGATCAAGCCCTACTACGACCGCACCAATCTGATCAACGTCACCACGGACACCGTGAAGCACATCATCCTGACCGGTCTCGCATTGGTCACCCTGGTGCTGGTCATTACGATCGGGGATTTTCGCACCACTCTGCTGGCCGTGCTGACCATTCCATTCGCCGTGTTGTTCGCGTTGACACTGATGGTGATGACCGGTCATTCCGCCAATTTGATTTCGATCGGCGCCATCGATTTCGGAATCCTGGTGGATGCATCCATCGTGGTGCTGGAAAATGTGTATCGCAAACTCTCGCGCCGGATTGAAGTGGAAAGCACCGCCGACCTGATCGTCGAAGGCGTCACCCAGAGCGCAAGCCCAGTTATTTACGCGACCATCATTATTCTCATCTCGTTCATTCCGCTTTTCACCATGCAGGGCGTTCCAGGAAAAATTTTCGCGCCCATGTCCATGACTTACGGCTTCGCGTTGATTGGAGCGTTGATTTACGCCGTGATTTTCGCGCCCGTGCTCGGCTTCCTGACCGCTTCCAAGGAGCCGACGACAGGCAAAGAGACGTGGCTTCTCAGAAACGTTCTTCGCCTGTATGAGCCGGCGTTGAAGATCGCATTGAAATATTCACGGCTAGTTTGGGCTGGTGCAATCGCATGTCTGCTGTTGACGGTGTTCGTCTTTCATTTCATAGGCGGCGAGTTCATGCCCGCGCTGGAAGAGGGCAACCTGTGGATTCGCGCTACGCTGCCGCAGGACATTTCCTTTCCGCAGGCGGTTGCTGTTGCCGATTCCATGCGCGCGACGCTGGACAAATTCCCCGAGGTAAAACAAACGGTTTCACAGGTAGGGCGTCCGGATGATGGCACCGACGTTACCACCTTCAACAACGTGGAAGTGTATACAGACCTGAAGCCGGAAAGTAAGTGGCCGGCATACCTTCATGGCAGCAAAGATAAATTGATTGCAGAGATGCAATCGAAGTTGGCGAGGTATCCCGGCGTCGTGCTCGGTTTCTCCCAGAACATTCAAGACAATGTGGAGGAGGCCATGTCCGGCGTGAAGGGAGAAAACTCGCTCAAGCTATTCGGCAACGACTTCGACACGCTCTCGACCTTGTCCGAGCAGATACTCAAAGTCATGAAGTCGGTCCCCGGCGTTCAGGACGCCGGCATTTTCAAAGTCGGCGGCCAGCCCAACCTCATCATCCAGATCGACCGCGCCAAAGCCGCTCGTTACGGCCTCGCGGCGCAGGACATCAACAATGCCATCCAGGCCGCGGTGGGCGGCGCGCCGGTCACGCAGATGATCCTTGGCGATCGGCGCTTCGATTTGGTCGTTCGTTATCCACTGGTCGATCGCGACAATCCGGAGGCCATCCGAAAAATTCTGTTGCCCGCGCCAGACGGCACCATGGTCCCGCTCGGAGAGATCGCTGACGTCAGCGTTCGCGATGGAGCATTCGCCATTTACCGCGAAGGCGGGCGGCGGTATGTTCCCATCAAATTCAGCGTTCGCGGTCGCGATCTCTCCAGCACGATTCACGATCTGCAGGGCCGGCTGCAACAACAGGTGAAGCTGCCGCCCGGATATGAATACACATGGGCGGGAGAATTCGACAGCCTGCAAAAGGAATTGCATCGCCTCGCTTTTATCGTGCCCATCAGCTTGATTATGATTCTGGGCCTGCTCTACATCTTCTTTCTTTCTTTTCGCGATGCGCTGATCGTCATGGCGGTGATCCCATTCGGAATGATTGGCGGCGTCTTTTCGCTGCTGCTGACCCACACGCCATTCAGCATCTCTGCGGCCGTTGGGTTCACCTCCGTCCTGGGGTTGAATACCCTGGGCGCCGTCGTCTTCCTGCGCGGGGTGCGTCACTCTCAGTCGGAAATGGGGGAAGAGCCAGGCCTGCTTCGCGGCTGCCTGGAAGAGACGCGTCCCATATTCATGGCCTGTATGTGCGCTGCGCTGGGCCTTCTTCCCGCCGCGGTTTCAAACGGCATTGGCGCGCAAGCACAGCAGCCGCTGGCACGCGTTGTCGTTGGCGGCATGATCACGACGCTATTCGCGGTGCTGTTCGTTACGCCATTGCTGGCGCGCCGCCTGCCGGAGGCGCCCCGGAAAGATTTGTCGGAATATTGAGCCGCGCGAAATCTGCCCCGGGTGTAGAACCGTCATCCCGACCGCAGCCCGCGACAGCGGACGAAGTGGAAGGACCTGCTTCTTGCCCCTATAGAACGCATGACGGCAACAGAACCATAGTTCAACCATGCCCGCGCTTATACTTGTGAAATCTGAACTACGCGCGGCGCGACACCATGACTCTATCCGATTCGGCCCTCGCTGTGCCCGAGAGTGAACAGCGCGCTCTCGACCTCAAGCGAATCTACCGCCGCATCGCCTTCAGGCTGATTCCTTTCCTGATGCTGCTTTACCTCATTGCATTTCTGAATCGCGTGAACGTCAGCTTCGCCGCGTTGACGATGAACAAAGACCTCGGCCTCAGCAATACTTTGTTTGGGCTTGGAGCGGGCATCTTCTTCCTGGGATACGTCCCATTCGAAGTTCCCAGCAACTTTATGCTGGCGAAGGTCGGCGCCCGGTTATGGCTGACCGTTTTGCTGGTCCTAATGGGATTGGTGTCCGCCGGTTTTATTTTCGTCCATTCCAGCACGCCCTACATGGTCATGCGTTTTCTGCTGGGCGCGGCGGAATCTGGATTTTTCCCTGGCGTTGTCCTCTACCTTACCTTTTGGCTGCCTGCTTCGGTGCGCGGCGGGCTGATGTCGCTATTCATCGTC
>JBOGLY010000123.1:0-8095 GCA_050746425.1 Acidobacteriaceae bacterium | reverse complement strand
CCACAACGAAGATGGCCTGTTGCTTGCTTTGTTCAAAGCGCAAGAGGAAATCGCTGGCGAGGTCACGATGGGTAGTCCGGTTGGAATCTCTTTTGGATCGCCGACGAGCGGCCAGGGCTTCAATGTCGCAACCACGGTGAGTGAGATCACGGCCAGTATGCAGGCCGTCGAAACGCCGTGGAAAGACCAACTGACGCAGTTGACCAGTGAAGATGCCGCCTACACGAAGTTAGGTACCGATCTTTCCAGCCTGACGACCAGCCTGCAAGCGCTGACGGATTTTCAGGGCGTTCTGGCATCGATGGAGGGTTCCAGCTCGAACACAAATGTTCTGGCGCTTACCTCAGCCAGCAACACTGCGATCGCTGGCAGCCATACCGTCGTGGTCAGCAATCTGGCCCAGACCAACTCCTACTACTCTGAGGATTTTACCAATCCCGCCGACCTGATCGCTGGCAGTCTGACGCTGACGGTGAATGGAACGCCGCAAACGATCAACGCGGACTCCGGCGGAGACACGCTGGCGCAATTTGCCGCCAACATCAACAACGCCCAGGTGGGCGTCACCGCCAATGTTATTACGGATTCCGGGGGGCAACGACTCTCGCTGGTCAGCAACAGCAGCGGCGCAGCGGGAAATTTCACTATCTCTTCAGCGCTGACCGATACAACCACGCCGTCCAACACCATCGCGTTTACGCAGGCGCAGCCTGGCTCCGACGCCAGCTTCACCGTCGATGGCATCAGCGAAACCAGCGGCTCGAATACCGTGTCGAATGCCATTCCCGGCGTCACGTTTCAGTTGCTGGCGGCAGCGCCTTCGAGTCCGGTGCAGATAGAAATTACCAACAACAACAGCTCCGTCGAGGCGGCCGTCAATACATTTGTTTCGGCGTACAACGTGGCGCTCACCGACATCAATGCCCAGGAAGGGAAGGACTCCTCCGGCAACCCGGAACCTCTCTATGGCAGTCCGAATCTCGCCATGCTGCAGGAACAATTGCAGTCGGCCCTGACGTTCATGACCTCCAGTGGGATAACGGCAACGGCAGGTTCGGGCAGCCCGGCGAGTTGGATTTTGCAGGCACCATCGGCGAACGACACCTATACCGTGGCTGCCGGGGCATTCGGTACGGGAGCCGGGGGGACGGGAACGAGCGCGGCCATCACAACTCCTTCGACGTTGACGCAAATTGCCGCCGACCTTAACGCGGCCGGGACCGGATACTCGGCAACGCTCGATCCAACCGCGACCATCCTGACAGTAACGGCGGCAGCATCTTCTCCAGCCACGCTCGCGGCCACGACACCTACGTTCGCTTCCAGTGGCAGTGGGAGCGTGACATCGTTTACGCAATTGGGAATTAGCGTAAACAACGACGGTACCCTGACGTTCGACTCCAGCACGCTCGACAGCTTGTTGAACAGCAATTATCAGGACGTGTCGAATTTTTTGCAGCCCGGCAACGGATTTACATCGTTTGGAGACAACTTCACCAACATTCTCAACAACCTCGGAAATACAGGTCCGGATGGGATCGTCTACCTTGCCTTGCAGGCCGATCAGTCGACAGAAACCACGCTGAATACGGATGTGACCAATGAGGACGCGCTGATCACGCAACAGACGCAGACACTTACGGCGGAGCTGAACCAGGCGAATTACACTCTCACCGAAATTCCGCAGCAGTTGGATTACGTCAATGAACTCTACAGCGCCATCAGCGGCTACAACACAAACACAGGCCAATGAGCCAACCAAAGGAAGGCAGTCGAATGAACTATCAGCAGCAGACCCTGGCGGTGATGAACAGCGTGGACTTGGTTGTGGCGCTCTATGATGGCATGATTCGATTTCTGCATCGCGCAATTTTAGATGTGGAGGCAGGCGATGTAGCGGGCCGACGGGAGTCGATCCGTCGCGTGCTGGAGATATTGACGTATTTGCAGGCCCGGCTTCGAGCGGATGTCGGCGGTAAACCGGCCGAAGCATTGTCGGAATTCTATTCCGCCATTTTCGCGCAGTGCGTGCGTGCTTCGCGCGACGCGTCGATTCCGGTGCTGGAGCAGTCGGTAAGAGACGTTCTGAACGTTCGCGACGCGTGGAAGCAGGTCGCTCTCGCCGGTCCTCAAGTCGATTCTCGATCGAGAACGCGTGAAGGGGTGAATGCAAGCGCCCTGGCCTCTCAGTCAAAAGGGTCACTCGGCAACGATTCCGCCACTCCTCGGTTGCCCTGGATGGAAACTGAATCTCGTCGTTGGTCGGCATAGGCCGGTGACCCCACGGACGTACACTATGCCACTGAAAACTTCGCATTCAAATGCGGGAGCGGCAGAGCAGACGCAGAACGAGTTGCCGCGGTTCTTCGCTCGGCAGCCGATTCTCGACCTGCGCGAACAAAATTTCGGCTACGAATTTCTATTCCGTTCCGGAACGGAGAACTACTGCCCCAGCGTAACTGTGGCGGAGTTGAACGTAGCCACGCAGTTGATGTTGGACAATTCCATTCTCTACGACTTTGAGTCACTGGTCGGTTCCGGCAAAATTTTCCTCAATTGCACCCGGGATGCGCTTACGTCCGGCCTTCTCACGCTTCTGCCCGTCCGTTCCACGGTGCTGGAGATCCTGGAGGATGTCGAGCCTGACAATGAAGTTTTGCAAGCCTGCCGCAGTCTTCGAGAATTGGGGTTTCAATTGTCGCTCGACGATTTTGTGCCGCGTCCAGGCCTGGAAAAATTCCTGCCATACGCCGACTTCATCAAGATTGATTTTCGTCTGAGCGACGCCACTGAGCGTGCAAAAACGCGGGCGTTTCTGAAAAATTGCGATGCTCGTCTGATTGCTGAAAAGATTGAGCGGCAAGAGGAATTCCGCGTTGCCGTCGAAGAGGGTTTTGACTTATTTCAGGGGTACTTCTTCTGTTACCCCGCAATGCTGGCCCGGAATCGAATTGCCTCCAATCCCCTTGCTTATGTTGAAATATTGGCTGCGCTGAGCCAAAAGTCTTTTGATTGGCGGACGATCGAGAGGCTGGTGCGCCGCGAGACCTCGCTCTGTTATCGCCTGCTTCGGCTTGTGAACAGCGCAAATTACGGGCAGCGATATGAAATCACTTCTATCGAAAAGGCTCTTATTATCGTCGGAGAAGAGGACTTCAGCAAGCTGGTCACGGTCGCCATCACGGCTGAATCAGGAAAGCGCCATCCTTCCGAACTTATTCGTCAAACATTGCAGCGGGCCGGCTTTTGTGAAATGGCGGCGACATACCTGCATCAGGACCCCACCGAGCAATACTTGTTCGGACTTATCTCGCTGCTGCCGGTTTTGTTGGGTGTTCCCATGTCCCAGGTTGTCAGCCTGCTGCCGCTGCGGGCACCAGTGAAGGCGGCACTCATGGGAGAGCCGAACGAGATTTCCTGCCCGCTGAATTGCCTGCTGAAATATCAGGCGGGCGAATGGGATCCCATACGCGACGACGGACCTCTGCTGCGCGCCGGCCAGATGCACGAACTTTACCGCAGGTCTCTAATCTGGGCCGATCACCAAACTGCTGCCTAGTAGCCGTGTCGCGTCAGGTGGAGTATTCCGCGTTGATCCGCACGTATTCCGCGGTCAAATCGCAAGTGAGAAAATCACATCCTGCATTGCCCATTCCAAGATCGACCCGAACATTGACCGTCCGTTTCAGCATCGCCTCATGCACGCTGTTTCTGTTGAAATCCACCGCAACGCGGCCATTCCGGCAAACTGGAAGGCTGCTGATCCAGATGGACGCCTTTTCAGGGATGACCGGCACACCGGAATAGCCGGCGGCTGCCAGAATCCGCCCCCAGTTTGGATCGCAGCCTGCAAAAGCGGTCTTTACCAAAGACGAATTCGCAATGCTCCGTGCAACGACTTTCGCGTCTTTCCGCGACGGTGCGCCTTCCACCGTTAGCTCAATCACATGAGCCGCGCCTTCGCCGTCCTCGATGACCTGTCGCGCCAGCGATCCGCAGATTTCGAGCAGTGCGTGCGAAAAGATTTTCAAACCGTGGTCGCGGACCGAATGCGCCACCGAGACGCTGCTCCTCCCGCTCGCCAGCAGCAGCACAGTGTCGTTGGTGGAAGTGTCGCCGTCGATTGAGATGCAGTTGAATGTGGGTTCAATGGCATCGTTTAAGAACTGCTGAAGGTCCGACGCGGTTACCTTCGCATCCGTAAAAACGTAACACAACATAGTTGCATGCGGGACCAATTGTGGCGCAATCATTCCTGCGCCTTTTGCCACTCCAAACAGGCGAATCCGCCCATTGCCAGTGCCGATCTCGGCGCTGGCGATTTTGGCGCGAGTATCCGTGGTCAGAATTGCTTCCGCAAATTGTCGCAGGTGGTCGGAGGTGTTGCCTAGCTGGGCCGCGATCGCTGGCATGACGACGGTCAGCTTTTCAGCGGGAAGCGGCACTCCAATAATGCCGGTGGAAGATGGAAAAACCTCTTCTATGGAACAGCCGAATTCCTTGGCGGCAGCCTCGCAGACGGTATGACAATCTTCAATGCCTCGTTCGCCAGTGGCGCAGTTCGCATTTCCCGAATTAACCGCGACAAATCGCACGCGTCCGCCTGATTGGCGCAAATGCTCACGGCCCACAATGACCGGTGCAGCCACCACGCGATTGGCGGTAAATGCGGCTGCGGCGGTAGTTCCTTCTGCCGCGTGGACACAGGCAAAATCGGGCCTGCCGCTTGGCTTGATGCCCGCCTGCGTTGCCCCAAACCGAAACCCTGCCGGAGTGTGAGCAAAAGAGAAAGAGGGAGGTGCGAAGGCTTCGTGCGACATTGCCGTTATCCTTTTAAGAATGGAAGCAGAATTGGGTTCAACATTTTTTATCGAGATGAAAAATATCTCGGTGGCGCGCGGCGATGCGATTGTACTTCACGATATTTCTTTGCGCGTCGGGCAAAAGGAGCATATTGCCATCCTTGGCCCGAATGGCTGCGGTAAGTCTACCTTGATCCAGACGCTTACCTGTCAGCGCTATCCGCTGGTGCTGAAAGAATCGTATTTGCGCATCTTTGGCCGTGAACGATGGGACCTTACCGAGCTTCGCAAATACCTTGGAGCTGTGGCAAACGAAATGCCTGGCGAGCGCACGCCCCATACGACGGGACGCGACGCGGTGGTGTCTGGCTTTTTTTCCAGTTCCACTTTGTGGCCACATCTTCACGTCACCAACCAGATGCGGCAACGCGCGGATGAAATTCTCCATCTGCTGGAAGTCGAACATCTTCGCGACAAACCAGTTGGCCAAATGTCGGCGGGAGAAGCGAAGCGCATCCTGATTGGGCGTGCAATTGTGCATCGCCCGAGAATTCTCTTGCTCGATGAGCCCAGCAATGGACTCGATCTGGCCGCGCAATGGGAATTGCGTCACACGATGCGTCGGCTGGCCCAGCAGGGTACCGGAATCCTGCTGATCACTCATCATCTTTCCGACATACTGCCGGAGATCGACCGCGTGGTCATCATGAAGGCAGGTCAGATCGTTGGCGACGGGCCGAAGGCCGAGATGTTGACTGCCGAACGGCTGCGGCAATTGTTTGGAGTTGACGTGGAACTTGCCCAACGAAATGGTTTTTACCATGCGTGGTAATTTGCCTCGCGCAGCCACTCAAATTTGTAACGGAACCAGGTGGTCTTCCACTCTTACCGGCCCCAGTACCGCCGTATCCGGTAACGTGCCGCGCGCCATGGCGAACTCATCGCAGGCATTCAGTCGCGGACACTTTGCGCAATCTTTGTAGATTTTATCCGGCAATGCGGTGCGGTCCACCTGCACAAATCCAAACCGTTGGAAAAATCCAGGGATACGCGTGAACAGGCAGACGCAAGGAACACAGTGGGTCTCCGCTTCTTCAAGCAGGGCTTCCACCAGGCATCCGCCTGCGCCCTGCTTCTTCGCGTTTTCGCAGACGGCGATCGAGCGAATCTCGGCCAGATGCGGCCCGTACAAATGCAGCGCGCCGCAGCCGAGGAACTCTCCGTTGTCAGTCTCGACTACCGTGAAATCGCGAACATCCTCGTATATCTCCGCGAATGTTCGCGGCAGTAGCGTGCCGTCGTAGGACAGGCCGCGAATTAGGCCGTGGATCGCGTTTGCATCGGGTAAACGCGCCTTACGAGCTCGCATGTTTCCCTCCGCGCGATGCGACAGCAGTCTCGGCAAAACCGCTCTCTTCACGATTGGATGTTCCAGAATTCGCTTGAGCAGTCATCCATTCCGACGCCTGCAGTTCACCCAGAGCCAGCTCCTCACGCACGCGGGAGCGTGCCGTTCCGCCTATAACATCGTGACAATCCAATGTTGCTTCGAGAGTGATCGCGGCAAAAAAATCCTGCTCAAATGCGGGACTGAATTGGCGGAGTTCCTCCAGGGTAAGTCGGTCGAGCTCACAGCCTTTTTCAAGGCAATAACGCACAGCGTTTCCGACGATTTCATGTGCGGTGCGAAATGCCACTCCCTTATGAACCAGATAGGTCGCTGCCGCCATCGCATTCAAGAATCCCGCGGTAGAGGCTGAATGCATCCTGTCTATGCGGAAATGAAGCACGCGCGTGAAGCGGCCCAGCAGTGAAAGCAGGGCGTGCATTTCCTCCGTCGCCGCGAAGATTGCCTCCTGGGTCTCCTGCAAGTCCTTGTTATAGGCGAGCGGCAATCCTTTCAATTGCAGTTCAAGCGTGTGGGAAGCTGCGACGATGCGGCCGGACTTGGCACGGGCGAGTTCCGTAAGATCGGGATTTTTCTTCTGAGGCATGGCGCTCGATCCAGTCGAAAATGTCTCCGGAAAATCGACAAAGCCGAACTCCGCTGTCGCTTACAGCGTAATTTCCTCGGCAAAACGGCTGACATGCAGTGCAATTTGTGAAAGCACCTGCAAATATTCCAGTGCAAAGTCACGGTCGCTGGTGGCGTCGATACTGTTGGCCGTCGGCGCATCAAACCCAAGTTCGTGCGCGATCATGGCACGATTCAACGGCAGTGTCGCTCCAGCCACTGCGCCAGATCCCAGTGGGCAAAGGTTCGAGCGTTTCGCGCAATCGTCCAGCCGCGCGCTGTCTCGCTGCAGCATGGAAACATAGGCCATCATCCAGTGAGCGACCAGCACAGGTTCAGCGCGTTGCATGTGGGTGTAGGCTGGCATTGCCGCTTCTCCCGCGGCGTTTGCCTGGGCTAAGAATGCCTGCAGCCAAAGACGCAGGTCCGATTTCAGCGTTGCAATAGCGTCGCGCACGTACAAGCGCAGATCGGTAGCAATCTGCTCGTTGCGACTACGGCCAGTATGGAGCTTGAGGGCAGTGTTCCCAATGCGCACTTTCAATTCCAGTTCGACGAAGTGGTGCACATCCTCAGCGTCCGGGTGCTTCTCGTCGATGCGTCCCGTAGTTTCGAAATCCGCGAGGATTCCATCGAGGCCGTTGCGAATCGACTGCAATTCATGTTCGGTCAGAACGGACAACTCCGCCAATGCGCGCGCGTGCGCCTTGCTGGCGACCACTTCGTAGGGAATCAGCCGCCAATCAAAGCGAAACGAGCGTTGCCAGCCATCGAATACAGCGTCAAGTGGCTCGCGGAATCTGCCCGACCACATCTTCATCGGACCGTCTCCAGATGTTTCTTCAAGTGACTCAATGTCCGCGCCGGCAATCCGAGAATGCGGATAAATCCGGCCGCATCTTTCTGGTCGTAGCTGGCGCCCATCGTGAACGACGACAGCTCCGGCGAGTAGAGTGCGAACTCGCTTGCGCGTCCCGCGATGCCGACGTTCCCCTTGTACAGCGCCAACTTCACGGTGCCGGTGACGCTTTTTTGCGTGGTTGCGACGAAACCATCCAGCGCGTCGCGCAGCGGAGTAAACCACAGGCCGAAATAAACCAGCTCGGCATATTTCAGCGCAATCTGCTGCTTGTAATGCTTCACCTCGCGCTCAAGCGTCATCGCTTCCAGTTCACGATGTGCCGCCATAATCAACGTGCCGCCCGGAGTCTCGTAAATGCCGCGGCTCTTGATTCCGACAAAACGGTTTTCAACCAGGTCGATTCGACCGACCGCGTTG
>JBOGLY010000122.1:0-8115 GCA_050746425.1 Acidobacteriaceae bacterium | reverse complement strand
GTGCCCACCGGTACCGCGGCGAATGTGTGCATCAGCGCGGAAAGTAACGTCCGATCGAGGCCGGCCGCCAGCAGCACCAGCAGGCCGATCGTGCTAAAAAGCTGGCTCAACAGCGGAGTTTCAATCGAGGAGTTGGGATCGAGAACATTGACCAGCGAGAAGCTGAATTGCAATCCCATAATTTGCCCGGCAAAATTCAACATCTCCATTAGCAGCGTGAGAGAAAGGCCGAACAGCAACCCGGTGCTCAACTCTCCCAGCATGGAGATCAAACCAAGCTGAGGCGCAATCCCTGGATGGCTGGCCGCTATTGGAGTCAACAGCGCCGCCAGAACCACCGTGAACAGCGCCTTGACCATGCGCGGAATGGCCGTAGAGGAAAAAAAAGGAACGAACACCATCGTCCCGCTGACGCGAATCAGCACCAGGATGCCCGAGACGACAAATCCGCTCCAGTTGACCATGACCTTCCTGACTGCTCCGCATTTCTTATGAATGCGCGGTCGTTGCGACCGAGCGCCGACATCCGAGGCTCAACCCAGAAAGCGATGAAAGTCCCGAAACAACGAGATTGTGTATCCGACCAGGCTGCGCAGGAGCCAGGGCATTCCAACAATCGCCATCACAGCAACCGCGGTAAGCCGCGGAATAGTGGAAATGGTCTGTTCCTGGATGGAAGTAAGCGTCTGCAGCACGCTCAGGCCGATACTGACGATCGCAGCCACCAAAAGCAGGGGAGCGCTCAGCAGCATGGCCTCCGTCAACAAATGTCGCGCGAGTTCGGTCACCTGATCGGGCCCCATTCGGAATGTCCTTTCCGCTGTCCTAAAAGCTTTTCAAAAGCGATCCCGCCAGCAGGTGCCATCCATCGACCATGACGAACAGCAGAATCTTCAACGGGGTGGAGATCACCACCGGAGGCAGTTGCAGCATTCCAATGGCTGTTGTGATCGAGGCCACCACCAGATCCACCAGCAGAAACGGGAGAAACAGGACCGCTCCAATTTGAAACCCGGCTTTCAGTTCCGACAGCATATAAGCCGGAACAATCACGCGCAGGGGCAGGTCTTCCGGTTTCGCGGGCCGCTTCTCCATCGTCGCTGAGGCGAACAATGCGAGATCCTTTTCCCGCGCGTAATGCAGCATATAAAGCTCGGGCGGTTTTATCCCCCGCTCCATGGCCTGCGTGCCTGTGATCTGCCCCTTGCGAAACGGCTCGACGGCTTGCTGATCGACCTGCACCAGCACCGGATGCATCAGGAACCAGGTCATCATCAACCCCAGACCCATCAGGACCTGGTTGCTGGGCGCGGTCTGCGTACCCAGCGCCTGCCGCAGAAAATGAAACACCACCAGCAGGCGGACCATCGGCGTCATGGAAAGCAGCAGCGCCGGGATCAGCGTGAGAAATGTGAGAACGAATACGATCGTCCACGGCACCGTGCCGTTGCCAGCGATGCGCAGCCCGTTCGCTGTCGGTTCCAGCAATGGAGCTGGCGCAAGCAAAAGCAAGGCGGCGACGCTCATGGCTGCGGCCCACGATCGCAATTGCGCGTGTCATTCCCATTCAGTGCGGTCGTTGACGCAATCGGAACAATTACTGTTACATTTTCGGCCCCACCCCCAACCAGAAATTGCGTGCCGCCCACTTCCACCAGCGACAGATGTCGCTTGGCGCCCAATGCCAATTGCCCGACCAGACGCAAGTGCGTGCCCTGCTTTGTGCCGAACACACATTTCGCACGCAACCATTGCGCGGCATGGGCACCGAACTGAACGATTGGCGGCATTTTGTCGAGGGCCGGTATCCAGGCTCTCCCGCGCGATTTCTGTCCGGCATCGTCCTCGATGGTTGAATTTACCGGACCCGGCGCGGAATGAAAACCTCCACCCAACGTCTGCCCGGGCAACCCAGCGAGCCCTTCCGCCGTCCTCCACATTGCAACCGTCCCCTTCGGCATTCTGCAATTTCCTTTCAAGTCCCTATTCGTTAGGTTTCGGAGCTGCGGCGCTACCGCCGGAAAGTTCACAACAATCGCGTGATGCGAATCGCCATTTCCTGCTCCACCGCTTCCATCTCCACCCATGCCAGCTGAACGTCTTCAATCGAAAGCGGAAGATCCTCGCCGCCCGACCATGTTGTGGCGATAATCTGGCCCGGATCCAACGCCAGCAGATCGCGGACGCAAAAGCGGCGAACTGGAATGGCGATGCCCATCTGAATGGGCAACCATTCGACAGCGGGCCAGAACTTGCGCTGCGGAATCGAGGGAGACACGTGTGTGGCTTCTTGCGCCGGCGATTCGTTCGGCGTGAACAACCCTCCTGCCGCGCGATCGCTTTCTGAACTCGCTTCCTCTAAAGCTTCCATTTCGCAATCCCTTGATCCTGGCGGTTCCCGTTAAATTTTCTCCATCTGAACGGCGGCCCGGCAGAGCGGCGTGAAAACTCCGTCCCACCGGGCCCGATGCGTCGATTACTGCGGAATCATGTTGATAGTGGCCTGGGTCACGGTATCGAACGTTGTCACCGATTTCGCGTTGGCCTCGTAGGCGCTTTGCGCCACAATCAGGTTGGAAAATTCGTTCGAAATATCGACGTTCGAGTCTTCCAGCGCTCCACCTTCCATGGTGCCGCGTCCACCGGTGCCCGCCACGCCAACGGTGGCCGCGCCGGAGGCAAGCGTGGCGGAGTAGTTGTTGTCGCCGGTGCGCGCAAGGCCCTGAGTGTTATTCACCATCGCCACCGCTAACTGTCCCACGGCCTGGGTCTGTCCGTTGGAGAACTGCACTGAGATCGTGCCGTCAGAGCCAATGGAAAAATTGCTGTAGTTTCCGCTCGAATATCCATTCTGCGTGGTGCCGCCCACCGTTGAAGCCGATGCCACCTGGCTCACCGTCGGGGTGCCGTTCGCGTCGTAGAGGTTCCAATTGAAGCTCAGATTGCTGGCGCCGTCCGTCAGCCCCGCAAAACTTATGCCGGTAACGTTCGCCGCCGGCGTCGTCAACTGCCCGCTGCTGTTGAACGTCAACGTGCCCGTGGTGTTGGCGGTCGCGCCGGTATAGTCGCCGGACGGTAGTGAAATGTTGTAATTCCACTGATCCGGATTTACCTGGGTCAATGCGGGCACCGCAGCGGACAGTGTATTTCCGGCGGTGCCGGTAATCGTCAGGGTCGTTCCGCCGCCACTGACCGCAGCCGTGATGCCCGGAACGTTGGCGCTGTTGATGGAAGCCGCCATCTGCGTCAGCGTCTCTCCGGCAGCGGGAATTGCGACACTGGTGGGGATCGTCGTGCCCAGGGCAATCGAGTTGGACGGCGAAACAATCAGATCGGAAGCCGCTCCCGCCGTGTAAGTATAGGTGTCGCCCGCGCCGGAGTATGCGCCGGTCAGCGCCGTCGTCGACGGGGTGAAGTTGACTGTCGCCACATGGCTCTGTCCCAGCGAATCGTAGACCGTGATTTGCGCGGGAACAACTGTCCCAGCCGGCGCGCTGGCATCCAAGTTCGTCGCAGTCAGAGAAAAATTGGTCGTGGCCTGTGGCTGTTGCGTCGCTCCCAAAGGGATATTGATTGCTGTCAGCGGCGCATTGGTATTGACCACGCCGTTGGTGGCGGGATATCCCATCACCGCGAGCCCGTCGGTGGTCGTGAGGTTTCCGTTCTGGTCGGTCTGAAAGTTTCCCGCGCGCGTGTATTCCTGAGCGCCGCCATTGTTGACCACAAAAAAGCCGTTTCCGGTGAGCGCCACATCGCTTGGGCTGCCTGCGGTGGTGTCGATGCTGCCCGGAGTGAAGTTGGTTGAATTGGCCGCCACCTGTACACCTTGCCCGGCCAGCACCGGATCGCCCGAGCCGGAGGAGCCAACCTGCTGGTAGAACAGGTCTTCAAACGACGTGGATTGCGACTTGAATCCAGTCGTGTTCAGGTTGGATATGTTGTTTGCGATTGTGTTGAGCTCCGTTTGATCGGCGTTCAACCCTGTTAGCGGTATCGAAAAGGAAGCCATGAATTTTCTCCTGGGAAAACGTGATGTTGGATCAATGCCGGCGAAAATTTCCGCCAATCGCAATAGCTTTTAACGAACGGCGCCGCCTGCTCCCGCCGTGGTCGCGGCAGGCAGGTCGGATATTCCGGTAAATGTTGCCCCCGGAATCGAATGTTGGAGCGCGCGCATCATCTCGGGGCTGAGTGGGGTCTGACTCGGAGCGAGTGCCTGAGTCGGCAGGCTGGATGCATGCGTGAACGCTTGCGCCACGGCGGTCTCCGACGAAGTCGGAATTTGCGCGTTGCTGCCGAGCGGCAAAAGATGTCCGGCGGCGGCCGCTTGTGCGCTCGACCCTGGCTGCGAACCTGACAATGAAGCGCTCTTCGCCGCTGCAGTAGCCGGCGTGGCCGAATCAGCCAATGGACTGCTCGCAGCACTGGCTGTGGGCGTAGTGGCTCCGCTCCCCGTGCTCAACGTCTGATTGATCTGGACAAGCTGTTCCAGACTGTTGACCCCGACCAACTGCGTGATGTACTGCATGGGATCGGTCTGCGTGGTCGGATCCTGATTTTGAATTTCCGTGACCAGCAACGTCAAAAAATCGTTCGCCGTAATGGTCGCTTCGTTGGCAGTGCTGCTGGTGTCGCTCGCAGTTCCAGTGCTCGCGGTGCTAGAAGCGGCCTTCGCCGTTACCGGTGAAGACTTTGCCTGCGGTTTGGATTCGAACGGCGAAGCGACCGCGTGTTTCACGTTGTCCAACATATTCAAAAGGAGCATGGTTGCATTTCCTTCCCTTAAGAAAATCTGCGATAAAATCTGGCGCGATTTTTCATGCGCGAATACTGAATCGACGCCCTTCCAAAATCGAGGCAGTTTCCTGAGCCGCTGCAATTGCGCCTGTGCCAGCAGGCGCGGCTACCCAGGCGTTGCTTGCCGAATTTACTCCTGAATTTACCGTCACCATGCTGTCCCGGCTGGTGCTTGCATCCCTTTGCGAGGAGGGCTGCCCTTGTGATCCAGCACCCGATTGACCTCCCGATAAACCCGTTTCGACATGGACATGTTGAACTCCGGCATGTTGCTGCTGCAGGTAGGTAGCCATCGAAGGAAGTACTGAAGTGAGTACTGCATGACTTGCGGCGGAAGTGGCGGCCAGCGCGGCTGTGACCTGTCCCGCAACACGCTCCGCGCGCACCTCTACCCATCCAAGGGAAGGGTCGGTGACACCCACGGAAACTTGATTTGGCGCAGCATGCAGCAACACTCCGCGCTGCCCTGTCGCCGCGCTGTCAAGCGCGGTAAACGCGTCGGAGGACGTTCCCTGGGCAGTGCCTGAATTCGAATTCGGGGCAGCCGAGTTTCCAATAGCGTTCGTACGATTGGAGACCAGAAATGCGCTGGAAGCGCCGTGGATCCCGGCAACCGAGTCCGAGGAATTTCCATGCGGAGTTCCGGTCCCTTGAGGGGTGGAGGATGGAAGCGCGCCATCGCCGATCTTGGAGGATGCGGAATTTGGTGTGAATGTCGCCGTGGCAGCAGTGCCGCTCTTTGTAGCATCGTGGACCGCGGTCGAGGTTCCATTCCCGCTTGCCGCTTGACCGCCGTTGTTGTTGTCGCCACCGCCGGTCGCAGCGGAGGAGGCAGATGCATTCGACGGATTCGATCCAGTCGATCCGTTCGGTCCGTTTGGTCCATCCGGTTCATTGGACACAATCGACTGGTTCGACCCATTCGCATCGCCTGCCGAATTCGCGTTTGAGCTTATCCCCCCGCTAGAAGAGGCATTCGCTGGACCATTTGCGGGAATGCTTGAGGGTCCGCCCGTCAGGCTGGCTTCAACTCTTCCATTAAGGTGAATCGATGCGTCGCTTTGTGCGCCATTTTGCCCGTGCATGGCCATGAATGGAGATGCGACGATCGCTTTCTCGGTCAACTTTGCGGTCGCAAACAGGTTGCCGCCGCCCGCGATCTCGCCTTGCGAAGTTCCGGCCAGGTCCGCCGCGTCCACGAAAGAGTCTCCCGACGAGGTGCTCCCGCCCATCGGACTTGGCCCGCCGGCTTTGCCTGCAACTACACTCGATGCAGAGGCAGGCCCCCATGCTTTCGCCGGCGGAGATTTTGTAACTGTTACAGTCACACTTGTTGAACTTGAAGATGAATTTGTCGCAACCGTCGCCACACTGTCCGCAACCGTATAGGTAGGCAGAGAGCCAGCGATTTGCGCGGAGTTTGCGCTACCGGTTAACTTCTTTTTCCCATCTGGCGCCCCAGATAATCCGGACGAAGTCGCCCCGATGGCCTTGCTTTTATCCGGCGCCGCGGCAGAACCTGCAAGCCCGTCTGTCCGCGCGACGCCAGCCGAATTCTCCGCTGGCGTGGAGCCGTCTTCAATCTGAACAGCACCAACTGAGGAGGTTGCAGAAGGTATGGAGTGGTCTCCGTCAACGCCATTAGTTGCCTGGGCGGAGGCACCGCCGTTGTCGCCGGATAAGGAGACATTATCGCCATCTGCGCTCGGATTTGATTCGGAAGTCGACTGAGTTTGTGAGGTTCGCGATCGAGAAGACTGAAATCGTGCAGACTCGGACAGTGAAGAATTCGTTGCGCTCGAATTTTTCTGGCTGGACTCTGTCTGATGGCCGTTGGAGATTGCCGAGCGCATGGCAGTTGCAAATTGATGCCCCTGTCCAGCCATGCCCGGTACCGCACTGGCCGTCTCAGGGGCAGCGCTGGAAGCCGCCGGCAATACGGGCGCGGACGTCGCGGTGGCGATTTGCGGTATGAGGCTCATGCAGGCACTGTCTCCTGTTTGAGGAAGATCAGTGCAGATCACGTGCCAAAGGTCACGTTGAGAGATGAGAGATCGATAAGGATTGACTCAGAATTGCCGATAGCACTCGATTCATCATGCTAAGACAGCTCGTTGGTCGTCGCGTCTGGCTTGACCTTTTGCTGCGACCTCGATCGCCTCGTCAAACTGCGCTGCAGGAACCACTCATCCGTCGCGGCCTGCGCCCGACGGTCTCGTTCCATGGCTTCGACGGCGGCCTGCTGCTCTAAAAGCTGTTCAGTCTGGCGAAGCTCCCGGCGGCGCTCGGTATAGCGCTCGACCAGCGGTTTCATCCGCAGCAACTCGGCCTCGCGCAGCTGTTCCAGCCGCATTCGCTTCCAACCGGAAAACTCGAGCACGGCCTCTTCCATCAACCAGCCGTGTTCTCCCTTGGGTTCGCTATCGCCTTCGCGGCCTTTGTTCTTCCGCCCCTCGTTCTCCCTCGAAATCCAGCTATCGGCCAGCGTAGACCTCTGCTCATGGACAAGCAGCGTCTGCCTCTCGCAAGCCGCGGAAGCCTGGCGCGCCAATTGGGCGGCCCGTTCCACTTGCAACCGCGCCTCTTCTTCCGCCAGGTGGCGGAAACGCAGAATGCGACGCAAAGCTTTGGCCATGTAGACTAGGGTTCGCTTTCCGGCTAAATTTTCAGCCCCAGCATCTGGCTGAATGTTTCATCGAACGACGGTCGCTCGTGCGGCTTTTGCTCCAGAAATGCACGCAGTTTCGGACGGGCCGCAAGCGCGCGGTCCAGGTCGGGATCCGCCCCGGCTTTGTAGGCCCCAATACGAACCAGGTCTTCCGATCGCGCGTAAGAGGCTAGCATTTGTCGAATCAGAGCGGCCCGCTCCCGGTGCTCCGGCGTGGTAACCGCGGGCATCAAACGACTGATGGATTCCAGCACCTGAACCGGTGGATACCACCCTTCCGAAGCCATGGCGCGGGAAAGCACAATATGGCCGTCGAGAAAGGACCGGGCCGCATCGACCAACGGGTCCTGCAGATCATCTCCTTCCATCAACACGGTATAGAACGCGGTAATGCTGCCGTCGGCATATTGGCCGGCGCGTTCGATCAATCTCGCCATGCGACGAAACACAGATGGCGTATACCCGCGGGAAGTAGGTGGCTCGCCAGCCGCAAGCCCAATCTCCCGCGCAGCCATCGCATATCGGGTCAGCGAGTCGAGCACCAACAGAACATGTTTCCCCTGCGCTGCGTAAAATTCCGCGATTGAAGTAGCGGCCATCGCCGCCCTCATTCGCAGCAGCGGCGACTGGTCGCTGGTCGAAACCAGCAC
>JBOGLY010000121.1:0-8122 GCA_050746425.1 Acidobacteriaceae bacterium | reverse complement strand
ATTCGAGGACAAGCAGTTATCTTCTGCTTGTCCTCGAATTGCTCGCGATCCATCTCGGACGCACGCGCGATTCACGATGGTTTTTTTGCCTTCCACCACTCTTTGCGATCTGGGTGAACTGCCATGGATCGTTTTTCTTTGGGCTGATCATCGGATGCGTTTTCCTATTTTGTTCATTCTTTCATTTCCAGACCGGCCTGTTGTTCGCAATACGCTGGGACAGACGCAACCAGCGGGTCCTCGCCTTGTCGTTGCTGTTTTCCGCCGCGGCGCTGTTTCTGAACCCCATTGGCGTCAAACAGGTACTTTACCCGCTAGCCACTCTACTGCATGAGCCTATCGGCCTTGCGGTTGTCCATGAATGGATGCCGCTACCGATGAATAGCGCGCGGGGCCTTGGACTGCTGATTGTTCTGGCGTGCATCGTTCTTTCGATCATCGTGCGGAGGACGGAGTTGTTCTTGGATGAGGTGGTCATGCTCTCGCTGGGTGTGTGGCTTGCGGTCACTCACCAGCGGATGGTATTCGTCTTTGGCATTCTGGCGGCTCCCATTCTGTCGCGGCTTCTTTCCACTTGCTGGGAAGGATATGACGCCGCTCACGATCTCCGGCGGGCCAATGCGTTCATGATGGCAATGTCAATGCTGATCGCATTTCTGGCATTTCCAAATGGCAGGAGCCTGGCAGCGCAGGTCTCCCAGAGCAGTCCGGTAGCGGCAGTGGATTTCATCAACACTCACCACTTGCAGGGAAATATGCTGAACGAATATGTTTATGGCGGTTATTTGATCTGGGCCGCGCCTGAACATCCGGTCTTTATCGACGGCCGCGCCGATGTCTTCGAATGGACGGGCGTTATGCAAGCATTCGGCAGATGGGCGACACTTCAGAGCGATTCAAACACGCTGCTCGATAAGTACAAGATCGATTTTTGTCTGCTGGCTCGCACTTCTCCGATGGCGCACGTCCTTCCCTTGTTGCCAAACTGGAAGCAGGTTTATTTGGGCACAAACTCTGTGATATTTGTGCGCACGGTGCCTGACCCTGCCTGCACTCAACGTATCCCCTAAAGCCGACTGACTCATGCCAGACTTCACGTGGCGTTCATTATGTTCGTCACCAAAGACAAATAATCCTCCAACATGGTGCCCGGAGGAGGACTTGAACCCCGACGACCGGCTAAGGTCTGCGGATTTTAAGTGCATAGCGTTTGTTCGTAACTAACTGCTAATAAATTAGGTTATTTTTTACAAATGTGAAACTGTGTAAGTAAATGTGTAAGTCGCGAGGGTAGGCTTGGTCGCGTGATGTCACATTTTCGGTCTCCGTTTGCGCTGGAGCCTCTGTTGATTTTTGTTGGTCAGGCGCGAAATTTGCTCCAGTCGCTCGGTCTGAAGTGGTATGAAATTCCGATGGACAGTAGGGGAGTAATTTGGCCGCAGAGTCATCTTGATGGGCGAGTATTATGCCAAGATAAGTCCACCCGCATTACTCCATGTTTCCGGGTGTCGCTCGGTGCAACAAACAGAGCGAATCGTTTCACACCCGCGTCATGACCGGCGCTCCGTATTACTTCGAGTTGCTCCGTCTCGTTCTTTTACGGCGGGAAGGCTGAATTCTCAATGAGGAAGCCAGCGGTTCGATCCCGTTTAGCTCCTACCATAGAATCATTGAACCACTGCCGGCTACTCACTATCTCACAGGCGCTTCTACGGTTGGGAGCGCAGTCGCGATCGATCAAGTCTCATCCTCCCCCGTTTGCCCCTACTCCTCGGGTGCGCTATTGCCCGCAGGCGTGATGGGAGGCCTGTGGGGAACGACCAATGCATCGCTTGCCGCCCCCGAGAATGTGCCACTGGTCAGCAATTTATTCAGAATCGGCAATTTCCCCCGTTGCAATTCCACGAAGTCCACGCCGTCCGCTGTCAGCGCGAAATCCGAGTTATCCGCTCGGGTAATGTAACCTTTCTTTCGTAGATACCACGTCGTGAATCCTAAATAGTCACGGGGACACCCGATGCGCCCTTCAACTTCGGCAAGCGAAACTTCCGGGGTATCTGGCGTCGTGCGGCGTCTTATGTACAGCAATGCCAGAATCGCCAACCGCCGGTTCAGTTCGCCCTCGAGATCATCCATAAAATCAATCGAAGCGGAAAAGGAGGCCGACTGCGTCGTTCCCTTTTTAGAAGCCGCGTCGTAGTGGGCGCGGCGCTCTGGATCGGATAATACATCATAGGCTTGTTTCAACTGGGTGAATGCTTCCAGATTGCCAGTCTCCGGGTTATCCGGGTGAAAGCGGGCAGCCAGAAATCGGAAAACTCGGTGGATTGTCTCGGGCTCTGCATTGCAGCTGATTTGCAGAAATTCGTAGTAGTCCATGGGTTGATTTTGGCCTTCCCGGAAAAAATGCTCCTCTTTCAATAGACTCGGGTAGCGCAGAGTCCATCAGCCATAAACGCACCATGGTGTTCATGGTCTGGTCTCTACCCATGAATCCTGTTCGCAAGCTGGAGGTCAGCGGTTTGATCCCGCTTCGCCCATCGAACCTATCGCTTGCGGTAAGCCTATCAGTTCACGACTGAGTTTTCTATTGCCGTTTGTGTCATAAATCTTTGTTTCGCCCTTGGAACCACTCAAAACAGGATGATCATTGACGGGCCGGACCCGGCGGCGGGTTTGCTATTCGAGAGCCACAGCGCCTTCAATGGCGGAATTCTTCGTGCAGAAATAGGGGGGAGGAGTATTTAATAAGTTCGACTGGAGAGGATACGACCGGTCAACAGCCGCACATTGAAGCCTAAGAACGCACGGCTGTAACCGCCTCATTTTGTTGGTGCCCGGAGGGGGACTTGAACCCCCACGACCGGTTAAGGTCTGCGGATTTTAAGTCCGCTGCGTCTGCCGATTTCGCCATCCGGGCGGCGGGTATGACTCCAAAGGACAACTCGAGAATATCGCAAGCCGATTTGACGCGCTTTGCAATCCCGTAAGCATCACAGCGGAACGCGCCGAAATGTTGCGCGCAAAACCTCGCATATGAAGTTCCCCACCCGAAGTTTTTCCCAAATCGAGGCTCGCCCCCTTAACACTGCATGCGTCAACCAGGGAGTTATCACAACTTTAATTTTTTCTCCACGAGGCGCTTCGTGCAATGTCCATAGTGCCTCTTCAGGGGGAATGGAATGGTCGTCCGCCCCATGCAAAATATAGATTGGCGTGCGCATCTGGCCCAAATTGCGATCCGGAGAGAGGGCAACCCATTCGGCATGGTGACGATCGAGCATTTGATGGTATTTCTCCCGAATAGTTTGCGTTCGGACGGTACGAAGGTCGTCGTAGAGTTTATTCTGCATGGGGGTGAGCACGTCCGACGGTGCGGGACCGCCGCTATGATTCAAATCCTCGCTCAGAATCAATTTCCTCATCACATGTACATCCTTCGCCGGAACCATCTCATCCAGATATTGAAAAGCTATCAATAACGGACCCGATCCGGGAGGCGATTCCTGGTAAGGGCGACCATCCGGCGCAGTCACCTTTTCGCCGATATAGTAATGTCCAAGCCGCTCAAGATCGTTGTATCCGGCGTCGGAAAAGAACACCTTGATAAGATTGGCGTATTGCGGCATCTCGGCCGTGGCGAGGGCCATGCCACCACCGAAACTAATGCCGAATAGCGCTACCCGCTGGCCCGAAACATGGGCGCTCCATTGGACCGTTGCGCCGATGTCGTCCATGTCGCTCGCGCGCATTAGCCGATGCTGTTCGCAAGGGATATTGGGCATTACTACACGCAAGCCAATCTGAGCCATGCGTAAGGCCACGAAGTTCAGAAGTCCGTCTTTGTTTCCCTTCGGCGCCAACCCATGCACCAGTACGACGATGGGAGCGTTCGGAGAATCCGTCGGAAAAATCATCCGCACGGATATGGGACCGTTCTTCCCCGCAATGAAGAAATCCTTTTTTTCTGTGGGATGTCGAAACAACTTCACGTATGCGCGGATGACACGAGGAGACGGAGTCGGAGAGAGACTGTAGATCAAGCTTGCCGCGCGCAAAACAAAATACGCTCGAACGCCCAGCAGAGCGATCAGCACAACGAAAACCGTCGCGAGCGACAGCTTGACGGCGTTCCGGCGGGAGGGATGCCGCGATATTGTCCATCGCCTCATGTGGTTATAGACGCATCATAACTGACCGATCTATCCTGCCAAGGGAAAAGACATCCCCGCGGGAATCGTCATTCTGGTTTACTGGTCGAGTCACTTTTCGTTTTGGTTTCGTAGAGCGTCTGGTAGATTTCCCTATTGCGCAAAATCGCCTCTACGTATTCCCGTGTCTGGGTAAATGGAATGGACTCCACGAACTCCGGCATCGTCGCATAAGGGCCGTTGGCCAGCCAGGCCTTCACGCGATCATCTCCGGCGTTGTACGCGGCAAGCGCATATTCCGGATGACCGTTAAATTCGTCCATAAATTCGCGGAAGTAAATGGTGCCCAGCTTCAGATTCACCTGGGGGATAAGCAAGAATGCCATGCGATAGGGACGCACGTGCTGCTTGCGCGCCAGATCACTGCCGACGTGCGGCAGCAACTGCATCAGGCCCCAGGCATTGGCATAGGAAATGGCGCTGGGATTGAACTCAGATTCCTGTCGAATCAGGGAAACGACCAAATATGGATCGAGGCCCTGCTGTTGGGAGTCCCTTTCGAGCAAGGGCCAATACGGTCGGGGAAACAACAGCTCCCAATAGGCACGCGGCACCGAATCCAACGGAAGCGCGAAATACCCTCGCACTCTCCGCTTCAGTACATGCAGCGCTCTCCAGTTTTCTCCATAAGAACTGTAGATCTGAGCCTCCGCATAAGCTCCCCACGTACTGCTGCCTTCACTTGCGCCAATCTCAGGCACAATGTATTGGTTCAGCCCGGCGTTTGCCAGCAATTGCGCGCGTTCCACGTGGATGTCGTCCTGCGGAATTTCCGTGGTCAGGTCGGGAGGATCTGGATCGGCGATGTGCGTAAGTTGCGGCAACGTCGCGGGAGAAACCGCGCCAAGCGTAGCCAGCCGTTGCTGGGCCAGGTTCGCGTAATAATATTGGCGAAATGCGTGGGTCAATTTCTCGTAGCAGGCGGCTGCGGCGGCGGGATTCTTCTCGTAATCCTGATACACAACTCCACGCCAATAAATCGCCGCCGAGGTGTGCGTGTCGTCTGGGTAATGAGCGATCTGTTCATCGAACAAACGCGCCGCCGTTTTTTTGTCGCCCAGCCGATAATTCAGCCATGCCTCGTGCCAGTGGCTGGTCGATGCCATCGAGCTATTCGGAAAGCGCTGCGCCAAGTCGCCATAGTACTGGATCGCCGACGGCATGTCGTTGGCGACCAGTGCCATGTTGCCCGCAGAAAACAGCGCTTCGGCTGTCCATCGGCTAACGGGGAAACGTTGCTCCAACTCGCCGACTAAAGCTTTCACCCGCGCTACGTCTTTTGCATCGCGGGCGGACTCCATCATTAGGTAAAGGCGGGTAGCTCCTGCTTCATCATCTGTATCGGACAAGCGCGCCAACTGTGATGGGTCCACATGTTTCATCTGTTTGAATGTCGCGACAGCGGTGCGCGCTAGCAGTCCGTTCAATTGCGCTGTGCCAACCACGGCAGGGTCCCGTGCCAGAGTTTCGTACTCCGTCGCTGCCGCCGCGTATTGTCCTGCCATGTACAACCCATCCGCGTGGCGGGTGCGTTGAGCAACTGTAAATGGTGGGATGAAGCCCATCTGCCGCATCGCAGTCGGAGCTTCACTCGACTCGCTGCTGGTGGGATCGCCCAAGTACAGTCTCGTGTAGAGTTGCTGCGCCAGTTTGCGTTTTCCGGCAAGCTCGTTAGCCTTCGCCAGGGCAAGTAGATATTCCGAAGATTTTCCGAGCTTGCTGTTCTCGATTTTTGCAAGCTGAGTCAATCCGGCCTGTGGGTCGCCCTCGCTCAATTTGACGTTCGCGAGCAGCAGCGTGGCTTGATCGATCAAAATGCTGTCCGGATGACGCTCCGAGAATCCCTGTAGCAGTTGTTCGGCGGCGGCAAATTGACCTTGCGCAAAGTTGGCCTTGGCGCCGAGATAATCCGCATAATCGTCCAAAGCTTTGCCGTAGCGGTTCGCTTGTAGAAAAGATGCCGCCGCATCCTTGTATTTGGCGTCTTGAAAATACGCATGGCCCAGGGCGATGTAGGCTGTCGCCGCTGCTTCCCCACTATGAGAGCGCGCATAGCGCCGAACTCCTTCGTATGCCTGCGGCGTGCGCTGCTGCATCAACTGCTGCGCCATAGGACGCAATTGAGAGGACGCTACGAACGCATGATGCAACTGGTGCGCGCGCGCCAGTTCACGAGGGCTTAGATGGCGATGCCTTCGTTGATGCGAGCGACGACGGCGCAAAGCCGCACTCTCTTCTTTACGGCTTCTGCGCTCGCGCTCGGGATGAGTGGCTTTACGAGCGCGACTGCTGGAACGCGAGCGAGAAGTCCGTCCGTGTCGCGCCGGTTCCGAGTGGCGCTTTTCAGATCGCGCTTTGACGTGGGACTTTCGATGAGGTGCGGCATCTTGTCCATGGGCGACCGCAGGAGCCGGGGCAATCACAATCAACGCAAGCAGGACAGAAAATGTCCATGAAAATCGCGCGAAATCTCGAAGAAGGCAGAATCCATCGACCGACCTGATTGAGCGTCGGCTTGGAAGAGAGAAACTAAAAAACTGCATATATGTATGAATCTAGCTGTATGCGGCGCAAAAACAAAGGGGTCGCCAGACACTCTATCTGACACTTGCCCCGTGGCTGAAAGATTTGTACGCAACCGTCGGCCCGGGCTACCATCTAAATAGCTGCAGGATACATTGCGAATCGGAGCGCTTGTCCGGGCGCGATGGCGAGCAGCAAGATCGAAAGGGCCGCCCTCGAACCATGGCAACAATGTTGACTCCGGAAGAAAAGGAAGCAAACGCGCTCCACCCTGACCTTTTGCTGGTTGAAAAGGTAAAGGCCGGGGACCTGAGCGCATTTGAACAACTGATGCGGCAATACGATCGCCAGATCTTTCGCATCGCACTTCACATTACGCAGAACCGTGAAGATGCGGAAGACATTGTGCAGGATACGTTTTTTAAGGCGTTTCAGAAGATCAATCAGTTCCAGGGCAACTCAAAGTTTTATACCTGGCTGGTGCGCATTGCCGTAAATGAATCGTTGATGCGGCTGCGCAAGCGGCGCTCACAGAAAACGGTTTCCATGGACGATGACATTCAGACGGAGCAAGGTTCCATTCCACGAGACTTTGCGGACTGGATGCCGAATCCGGAACAGAATTACAATCAGGCGGAGTTGGCCAGCATTCTTCGCAAAACGATCAAAGGGCTGCCGCCCGGCTTTCGCACCGTTTTCGCGCTGCGAGATATCGACGGCCTGTCTACCGAGGAGACCGCCCAGGCGCTGGGGTTGAGCGTCCCCGCGGTAAAAAGCCGCCTGCTCCGCGCTCGATTGCAGTTGCGCGAGCGACTGAGTCGATACTTCCGGGTCCCCACAGGAGAACATGCGCAGTGAACTGCACAGAATTTCTAGCCAATCTTACCGACTATTTTGACGCTAAGACAGCGGCGTCCCTGCGCTCGGAACTGGAGCAGCACATGGGCGGTTGCAGCCATTGCCATGTGACTGTCGATACTACCCGCCAGACCATTGAAGTCTATCGAAACAATGAGTTGTTCGAATTGCCAGAATCGATCCGCACTCAATTGCACCAGGCAGTATTGAAAAAATGCGCCGGCTTAAAATCGAAGAGAAAAAAATCGACTTCCGCTTGACCCACCGCGTTTCTTTTGAATAGATTCCGCATAGAGGAATTTCTACGTGCCAGCGACAGACGCGAAGCCAACTCCAGAACGACTTATGCAGATGGCGTGGGGACACGCCGCGCCGCTTTCCATTGAAGCAGGAATTCGGCTGGGTATTTTCGACACGCTCGACGGCAAGTCGAAAACGCTTGACCAGATCGCGTCCGATACAAAATGCTCCGTTCGCGGCCTCTCCATATTGCTGAACCTGCTGGCTGGATTCGGATTGCTCGCAAAATC
>JBOGLY010000120.1:0-8142 GCA_050746425.1 Acidobacteriaceae bacterium | reverse complement strand
TTACGGAATTGACCCGAACGGCATCGAAGCGTTGCGAAACTGGCTGGACGGATTCTGGGACGAAACGCTGGCGGCATTCAAACAAGCAGCCGAGCAAGAGCAGTATCAATCGAGGAGTTGAGATGGTGGATGAGGGCGTTTTTGATCCGAACAGCGTCAAGAAGGCGATCAACGTTCAAGCCGTTCAGGAGATTGCCTGGCGCGTCTTCACCGAGAAGATGGGAACGTGGTGGCCACTGGCGTACTACAAAATCGGCAAGGCCAATGCGATTGACGCTGTCATCGAGCCCTATCAGGGCGGGCGCTGGTATGAGCGCGGAGACGATGGAAGCACGTGTGACTGGGGAACCGTGCTTGTGTGGGAACCTTATTCCCGGCTCGTGCTTTCCTGGGATATCAGCGCGGATTTCCAGTATGACCCGAATCTCAAGACGGAGCTTGAGTTGCGCTTCATCCCCGAAGGAGAGAATGGTACGCGTGTAGAGCTCGAACATCGGCATCTTGACCGTTATGGAGCACGCCGCGATGAGATGCGCCGCATCTATGACTCCGAAGGTGATTGGGGTCGTCTCCTGCAGTCATTCGCTCGCGCCGCTGACGCACAGTAGGGAAGTCACATGTCCGGTTTCAGAAATGCGCACAAAGCGCTTGTGTCTCGAATCCTCGAAGGAGATGGCACTGCATCGCGTGCGCAGCGCCGTGGTGCATTCGATAACGCCGGGCTTGGCGAGCCGATGAGAACGCTGATCAGCAAAGTCGCCAGGCACCCCACAAACGTTAGTGATGAGGACTTCGCTGCGGCGCGAGCATCCGGCCTAAGCGAGGATCAGATCTTCGAGATGGTGGTATCTGCCGCAATTGGTCAGGCGACGCGGCAGTACGACACGGCTCTCACCGCTCTTGATGCGGCGACTGAAGAGGAGTGAGAGTGCGCCTCGCAATCCTCGATAGCGGCCACAGTTTCAGAACGAAGGTACTTTTCGCACTCATTCGAACGATCTCGCGCCAGCCGGTGCTCGACGTCGTCAAGCTGGTCAAGTACCGGCCTGACTTCTACGGTGCCCCGATGTCGGCAGTGACCCAGGAGGCGATGCGCGGACCCTCCGCCTGGTCTGTCGGCGATCGCGAGTTGATGGCCGCGTTCGTCGCGAAGACCAGCCAGTGCGAGTTCTGTACCAGGACGCACGCGGCGGTCGCTCAACGGGCATATGGCGACGGAAGAAATGTCTCCGCGTTGTTGTCCGACCTCGAGACCGCGGCCATCGAGGAACCATTGCGGGCGACGCTGCTCATGCTGGGCAAGCTGACGCGCGAGCACGCGGTGGATGCGGATGACATGCGAGCCGTCCTCGCTGTCGGCGTTTCGCGCCGACAGATTGAGGATGCGCTCGCGGTCTGTTTCTCGTTTAACGTGATCGATCGGTTGGCCGATGCCTTCGGGTTCTCCGTGCCGGGTCCCAAGGCTTTCGAGGCTGGCGCGAAATACCTGCTCGATCGCGGCTACCGCTGAGCACGTACAGTGGCCGACTGGCGTGGCTCTTTCGTACGAAGTTCGCCGCGACAGAACTCTCTTCTGCGAATCGGCAGGTCAGCTAAGGTCGTCAACATCCCGTCACAGAAAATTCGAGCAGATGCTCATCCATAGTCGTTATTACTTACGCCGCTCTACGCTGGCCTCGTTGTGATCAATATAAAAACTTAGTGGGGACGGGAAGATTTTTCGGCGGAAATGCAATACAAGACAGGAAGTATTCACTACAGTTGCCACGAAAGGAGAAACGATGAACCGGTTTCAGCGTATGGCGTTGCGCTATGTGGTGGCTTTGCCGCTATGTGGAATTGCTTGTATCTTCAGCAATGACATGGCCTTAGCTCAGTTAATAACAATTCGGGCGGGATGCTCGGGAGATGCCACAGCGTGTCCTGCGGCGGCAGTTATTGGAGCTCAGGGAAACTTTGAGATTGTAAAGAACCAGCCGTATGAGGCGCAGGCCATCACCGAAATCAACCAGACGCTTGCCGATGGTTCGCACATCACTCAGACCGCAAGGGCCATGATCGCTCGCGACAGTGACGGGAGAACCGTCCGCACTCAAACGTTGAGTAAGGGTACAACAGTCACGACGATCTTCGATCCTATTGCGAAAACGCACATCGACTACACCTCGGACACAAAGATTGCTCATGTCATGACGCTGCCAACCACATTTTCATCGGGAGCAACCGGGGGTGTAGACACTGCCCTTTCTGGGGCCACCGTGAGTGGGCCGACAGGCGGTGCAGTTAACGTGTTCTTCGTGCAGGCTCACAGGCTCCCATCGCAAGTGACTAAGATCTCGAACACCACAACAGAATCTCTGGGCACGAAGACAATCGATGGAATAGAAGTTGTCGGAACCCGCAGCACCAGCACGATTCCTGCCGGAACCATTGGAAACGACAAAGATCTGACCATTACCCGTGAGGCATGGCACTCTCAGGAGCTAAAGCTGGATGTTCTAAACATCCAGGATGATCCGCGCTTCGGTCAATCAACGTATTCACTTACCAACATTCAATGTAGTGAACCCGAAGCGGCACTGTTTCAGGTGCCGCCAGATTACAAGATCGAGAAAATTTCGATGCCCGAGTCACCGCGCTGACGTCCTTGTTGCCGCTGTACGTCCCTCCCCGTGGAGATTCCTGCTCCTTAAATTAAGGAGCAGGAATCAAGGAGCAAAGGGTGAGATGGTTCGGGAATAGAACTCGTGTTTTCGTCATATGCACAGTGGCGATGGTTTTCGTTGCATGTATTTGCGTGGCCCTGGGACCGCCTCCGAACCAGCCCGACATTTCGATTGACGCCAGAACGAAGGCTGACGTGATTCATACTTTGGCGCAAAATCTGAGGGAACAATACGTTTTCCCAGATGTTGCCGACAAGCTCGCGAAGATGCTTGAGGAGCGGGAGGCGAAGGGAGAATACGCATCCGTCACCAGCGCTAAAGAATTCAGCCAGCTTTTAACGAAGCAGATGACGGAAATCGCTCACGATGCTCATCTCCGTGTCCTCTACACCTATAGGATCCCCCCATGCCTCCTTTGCCGAAACCGGGACAAGCGCCAGCGCCGCCCCCGCAGATGCTGCTCTGGATGAAAAAAGACAACTACGGCTTTGAAAAAGTGGAACGTCTCAGCGGGAACATCGGATACCTGAAATTGACTGGGTTTGCTGACGCAGAACGAGGCGGCGACACGGTAGCGGGAGCCATGGCCTTTCTTGCAAATACGGATGCATTGATTATTGATCTGCGAGAGAACCACGGTGGCACTCCAGAAATGGTGGATTTGTTGGCTTCGTATTTCTTCAGCGGAGACAGGTCCGTGCATCTGAACGACCTTTCTTGGCGAAAAGAAGGAACGAGGGAACATGATGTCCAGCAATGGTGGACACTGCCTTACGTGCCCGGCAGAAGATATGTGAACAAGGAGGTTTACATCCTGACCAGTCACAACACGCCCTCTGCGGCAGAGGAGTTCACATACGACCTGAAAGCCCTCAAGCGTGTTACCGTCGTTGGCGAGACAACCTAGGGAGGCGCCAATCCAGGCGGCTCAATCGTCTGGGAGATCATTTCATCGCCTTTATCCCCAGAGGGCAAGCGATCAATCCGATAACCAAGACTAATTGGGAAGGTGCAGGAGTGGAGCCGGATATCAAGGTGCCTCAACAAGACGCTCTGAAGACAGCCCAGGCGATCGCGCTGCGGCATTTGATTGAGAAAACCACCCATAAATAAGAGTTGAGCGCATTGAAGCAGTCTCTCGCCAGCGTGGAAGCCCAACAAGGGGAGCAGAAGCAATAGTTGCAGTGTCTCCCGGTTCGTAAAAACAAATCAAAAAAGAGTGGAAGTTTCTAGCCTGTTTCCTGCAATTCCTAACAGGAAGATTGACTCAACTATAAATGCGGTGAAAACGACCTCCTATGAGGCCGCCAAAATTCTTTCTGTCGATGACGTTGGTTGCTTCCCTGCTGATGACTGCTGGAGCTTACCCAGTGTTCGCCAGCGGCTCCGGTCGAACACCAGCAGGGCGAGGGCGACGATATGTTCTTTGTCGATGGCGCGAGGAAACCATCCATCGCTGGAACTGGATCGGAGGATCACTTTCTGGGCGCATGGGATTTTGGCGGCAAGCCTTTTTCCTATGCGTTGTACGGTGCGCCCATCGTCGGCAAGGAGCTTGCCGGCGGCCGGGGGAGCGTCTATCGCTTCCATCTCGATTCGCCGATTCCGTTCACCCAATCCATCCGCGCCACCATCGAGCACGGCAACGCCAACGACCGCTCGGACAACTATTATTCCGTCGCGTATTGGTATCAGGCGGAACCGCACGCGCCGTTTCCGCCGCTGCCGCCCGTCGAGCAAAGACTGCTCGCGCTGCAACCGGTCGGCTGCCCAGGAAACAAATCCGTTTCTAATATCTCCGGTTCCTGCGTAGATCCGTCTTTGCACACGAGCAATGCTCACTAGAAACTTGAGAGGGTGCAATCGCAAACGGGCATCTGCGTCGAGATGTTGCGTGAGAGCTTACCTTGATTCTGCAACCAAGCCAATGGCTTTATAGGGTAAGCGTTTGGTCTGAGCCGTCTGGACAGGTGGCGGAGGATGTTTAAGGAGCAGGATTAAGTGTCCACGTATTTTTATGTGGGCACTTAATTTATGAGTGGGTGATGTGAGCGAAACGTTCCAGGGGAGTAGGTCGTGGATACGGTTGATGGGGTGGTCTGCGATGTGCGTGAGGACGTGCTGGAGATAGATCTCCGGGTCTAGGCCGTTGAGTTCGGCTATGCCCAGCAGAGAGTAGTGGCTAAGTTTGAACTCCTCGCCGACTCATAGCGGACATGGGAAATTGTCTAAGCTGCCGGAGCAAGTGCCTGCGTGATGCGTTCGGCGACCTTTCCGCGCCATCCCTGCCCCAGTGTTTTGAATGCAAAGCTCTCAGGATCGAAACCGGAATGCTCAAGGTGAAGACGAGTTCCACCGTTCCCGGTTGGGGTGAGCTTCCAGGTTACAACCGTGTCTATCTCGTGGCCATATCCTTCCAGCTTTCGAGAGCCGCCGCGCCAGGAGTAAGCAAGACGCTGTTGCGGCACCACCTCTAACACTTCACAGTACACAGTGCCGTCCCAGCCAGGCACCGGTCGAGCCCAGAAATTGAAGCGATGACCCACTTCGGCCCGGATATCATTCCGCATCAGCCACGCCTCCAACAGCTTGGGTTCCGTCAAGGCACGCCAGACTTTTTCCGGCGCATCCGGCAGGTCATACTCCACCACGATGGACTGTTTGTCTTTGACAACTTGGTTCTCACTCATCTGACATCTCCTTTAGCAAGGTCTTAAGACGCGGCATTTTCTCCTGCCAGAAGACCTGGTAGTGGCTGAGCCAGTGGATGAGCGGCTTCATTCCCGCTGGCTTTGCGCGGTAGTAGACGTATCGCCCTTCTCTGCGTTGCGAAACGAGGCCGGTATTTCGCAGTGCAGTCAGATGCTGCGAAATTGCAGGCTGCGAGACTTCAAATTGGTTGGTCAGTTCAGAGACAGTCATCTCACGGCGCGCCACGCTCTCAAAAACAGCGAGCCGGGTTGGATCTGCCAGCGCACGAAAAAGTTCTGTCGCCTCAACCATCGGAAGGTCTCCATCCCCAAACCACATCCCATCGTCACACCACCTGACCAGGAAAGCGGATGCTCGATGACGCTTGCTGGTTCAAGCGATTAGCGTACTCAGCGATTTGCGCCAGGCTGAAGCAGAGCATAGCTGTTTCCGTACAAATCTTTGAATACTGCCTGGAGGCCGAACGGTTTCGGCTCTGGGGATTCTGTAAAGACCACGCCACGATCCTTGAGTTCGCCATAGGTTTTGCGGCAGTCGTCCGTATATAGAACGGCTGTGGCATTCTTGCCGACGTGCTCCGGAAACCATGAAGCCAGGATGACCTGCAGGTCGGGTTGCTTCCTTGGAGAAACGGTCAGGAACCGAATTCCGGGTCCGGGCATGTCCACCCGCTTTTCGAAGCCCAGCTTCTCCGTAAACCAGTGAAGCGCTTCGTCTTGGTCCTTCACCGCCACGGTAATACACGCGAATCGATCGATACCAGCCATGTTTCCTCCTCATGGGCGTTTGTGCGAGCAACAGTTTGCCGTCCATTCCGGCCTTATCGTATAAGCATATACTTATGCGTGTCAAGAATTGATTGCAGGGGACAGAGATTCTTCAAACTATCCACCACTAAAAAGAGAGGTTTCCGGCAGGCGAAAACTTCGTGGAAGTTTTTAAGCCGATCATTGCAATTCATGATGAAGTCACGTTTCTAGACTGCGCGTTGAGGTCATGGCTGTAGTTTTGCCGTTGACACTCTACGACGCCAGGGAATATGACCAAGCACTCGAAAACGTCCCTTTTCTTCCCGTGCCTTTTGAGTTCTACAGAAGGGTTTGACGCCTCCGTATTTTTGATTGCGCTTTTTTGCAGGTCTGCCCATTTGGAGAAAACCTATGGCAAGACAATATCAACGTCGAGTCGTCGTTCCCGCGGAAATCTATTTCAGCCTTGTTCTCGAAACGCCCAACCCTTCTTCGGAGCAACTTCGCCATGCTGTTGTCGAAGTCTTAAGCAAAGCCGTTGACGAAGAGAACGGGTTCGATCTGAAGGCCTTGTATGATGGCCGCGTTCATCCGGCGTGGAACTGTATCGATCGAGGCCCCGACCCTGCCGATGCAGGCGCCGTGATCAGCTATGAATGTTATGAAATTCAGAAGCCACGGTTGATATTGAGAAGCCGGTGACGCACTCGTTGCGTTGACTGGTTTGGGAGATGCTTAACTATCTTTCTGTGATCCCATGTACCTTCAGTGCGAATTCCAACTCCCAATTCTGCTCCCTCACAGAATGCTCAATCTTTGCCAACAATATATGGATGGCTGCAGCCGCAATGTTCGATGTTACCCCTCAATCCAGCCCCATTTGCTTGATTAGGTAGACCTCTCACGCTTCGCCCAACTGCAAGCTAAAAATGTGCCAGATTTTCTTCTGTGCCGTATAAAAAAATCACGCTGCGGTCAAACGAAATCGCTCCAGGAACGTCTATGATATGAGGATATAAAAGGACAGCGACGAACTTCGGGTTTTGCGCCCTCAACGCTTTTCCATGCCCTGGTACCCGATCCGCAGAAACTGCCGCCGACCTAATCGTGGCGCGCGCGGAAATGTGTTTTCTTCCAGATTCATACGCTCCCTCGCAATTAAAAAATATCCCTGTGGCTGGAAGTTTTTCACTTCCTCAGCGCAATCCCCATTAGGGGTGTTTATCCGTTGAAGTCATTGAATGGACGACAACGCAAGCCATCTATGAAGATTTCAAAACGCCTGCGGTCGACTGTGTTGATCGGGCTTCTGATAATCGCGGCGGGGTCCTATCAATCGGCTGCCAGCGAGTCTGCACGTTCGCTCTACAAACAGGGCCAGGTCGCTGAGTCTCACAAGGACTACGAGAAGGCGTTTGACGCATATCGGGAGGCGATGCTGGAGCGACCCGACGACCTTCGATACAAAATCGCTTGCGAGAGGACCCGAACCCTTGCGTCGTCGGATCATGTCAAACGAGGTAATGAATTGGAGGCAAAAGGCGAGACAACGGCAGCGATGGCAGAGTTCATCCGTGCCACGGATATCGACCCATCCAACGTAGTCGCCTACCAGGCAATTGCAGGCCTGGAGGAACGTATGGCGCCTACTGTCAACAAGAGCGCCACCTCGTCATTGACAAGCGACCAAACGAAATTGGCAACCATCGCCGGACCAGTTGAGCTAAAGCCGCTCTCGCTTGAACCCATCACCATCAACATGACAGCCGACAGCAAGGTTATCTATGAAACCCTTGGAAAGCTCGCAGATCTGAATGTTTTGTTCGATCCCGACTACACCTCGAAGCGAATCTCTGTGGATGTGCATAATACCGATCTAATGGATGCGCTTCGCATCATTTCGGCAGTTTCCAACACATTCTGGAAACCTTTGACTCGAAATTCGATCTTGATCGCGGCTGATACGCGACAAAAGCGAACAGAGCTAGAGCAACAGGCAGTGCAGATGTTTTACC
>JBOGLY010000119.1:0-8160 GCA_050746425.1 Acidobacteriaceae bacterium | reverse complement strand
CAAAAGGGCTACGCTAAGGCGCAGCCCTTCGTCGTTTGGAGGCCGTCCCGGAGGCCGGTGCGCGTCAAGCTATATTGCGGGTGGTAGTTGTCCGCTCTTGAGAAGCAGTGGCTACCGTGGTGGTGGTCGCAACTCCGTGCATGCCGCCGATCGCAGCCGCGATCATCGAAAGCACGAAGGCAACGAACAGCCAGTATTCGCCACCGCTGGTAATGTAGCCGGCCAGACTGCCGAAGCGAGCTGTGGTCAGTCCGAGAGCGCCACCCAGCGTCATTTCAACGATAAGAACAGTCGCAAAAATGGACATGCCAAAGGTGGTCAGCCCATGGTACATACCCAGATTGCGGTCCCGAATGAGCAGCTTGCTGGATGTTTTACCTGCCCAATACAGGGCGATGATCGAAAGAATGATCATCCAAATCTGAATGCCAATCCCAGTCCCGCCAAAGATCGACGTGCCAAGGATTCCAAATGTGCCTTCAATCGCCAGAAAAACAAAAGTTCCCGCAAATATGCCGGACCAGGAGAAAAACCGCCTGGCGGGGATCACCGGGTAATCCGTGAATTGCGTTGTATTGGTTGCCATTGAATCCCTCCTCTTTCTCTGCTTCTATTTAGTCCGATGCGGCTGCGGGAGGATTCGATGTCCATTCGGCTGGGCTTTGCAAGGTCGAGGCAGAGCGTAATTTATTGAGATTTCTTGTTTTTGGCGGGACATTTCGCGGTGGGAAATTTGCTAGCCGGTGTTTCTGAGACCCGCCGAAATGCCATTGATGGTTGCGGCAATGGCGCGCTGCAGGGAATCGCCGGAGTCGCCAGCGCGTTTGCGCCGCAGCAGCTCTACCTGAATCAGGCTCATAGGATCGACGTAGGGATTGCGAACGCGAATGGAGTGCGACAGCACTGGGTTTGTTTCGAGCAGAACTTTTTGCCCGGTCACCGCGAGCACTGTGCGTCGGGTGTTTTCATATTCTGACTCAAGCCGGGCAAACACGCGATCACCCAGCGCGCGGTCGCCGACCAGCAGAGAATATTGCCGGGCGATATGAAAGTCGGCTTTGGCGAGCGACAGTTCCACATTGCGGATCAAGTCGATGAACATGGGAAACTCCCGCATCATGTCCTGTAGGATGGGCAGGTTGCCTTGTTCGATGGAATGCTCCAGCGCATGGCCGACGCCGAACCATCCGGGCACCCCATGGCGGCTCTGCATCCAGCCGAATACCCACGGGATGGCGCGAAGATCGGCAAAGTTGTGTTTTGCCTTGCGGCGAACGGGACGCGAACCGATGCGGGCAAATTCGAGCTCATTGACGGGCGTGGCTTCGGCGAAATACCGCAAGACTTCTTCGTCTTCTGGAATGTTCTTGCGGTAGAAGCGGTACGCAGTGGTGGAAAGATCCTCGCAGACCTCCTCCCAACCGGGCATCATGACTCCGGTGCGATGGCCGCCGGGGCGACGCGCTTCCGGGCGCGCTAATGCATCGAGGGACGCGGCAACCATCAATTCAAGGTTCCATTCGGCCAGGACCACGTCGGAATATTTCCAATGCAGGACCTCGCCCTGTTCCGTGATGCGGATTTCTCCATTGAAGTCGCCGATGGGCTGGGCATAGATGGCGCGATGCGTAGGGGCGCCCCCGCGGCCAACCGTTCCGCCACGGCCATGGAACAGGCGCAGATCGACGCCGCATTCGCGGGCGACGGCGTAGAGGGCGCGGTGAGATTTATATAGCTCCCAGGTACTGGTCACCATGCCGCCATCTTTATTGGAGTCGGAATAACCGAGCATGACTTCCTGGCGGCGATTCCAGGAGTCCAGCAGCGGCTGGTAAGCGGGCGCGGTCCAAATTTCGCGGCAGACGGCGGCGGCGTTGCGCAGGTCCTCGATCGTTTCGAACAACTGCACGACCTGGATGGCGGCACGATTTTCCTGAGCTATGCACGAAACCTGATGCGTGCGCGCGAGATGGAGCACGCGCCACACGTCCTCCGCGCTAGTGGCGCCGCTGATGATGTATTGCTGGACGGTCTCCACCGGCTCTTCGCGTTGAATCTGCGCGAGCGCGCGAAAGGTGGCCAGAACGTCGGCGGTTTCGGCTGAGAGCGGGGCAGCGAAGTTCTCCTGCGAGGACGGCGTGGCGCAGTTCTCCTCTATCTCGCGAAGCGCCTGGGTAAGTTGGCGGGCGTGCTGGCGAATGTCGAGTGTGTGCAGATGCAGGCCGAAGGTCCGAACCTCCCGTATCAGCGGATCGATCAGGGCGCGCGCCAGGCGAATGCTTTTTTCCTGTGCGAGGCTGTCGCGCAGCAGTTGCAGGTCCGCCAACAAATCCTGTGAAGACCGATATGGCGGCAGGGCGACTGGCGCGGTCGAGCGATGCAATTCCTGCGCGACGGCTTCCAGCCTCATGCGAATGCACAGCACAAATCGCCGGTGAAGTTCGTTGGGAAAGATTTGCGCTATGGAGGCGCCTGAGCGCTCCAGTTGCGACGAATAGTCGTTCAGTTTCTGCTGAAGCGCGGGGGCGAGGCCGACGCGCTGGATGGAGGGTGTAAGGAGATCGAGGAGAGATTGAATGCGGGCAGCGTAATGCTCAATCAGCTTGCTTCGCGCCATGGTAATGGCCTGCAATGTCACCTCCGGCGTGACAAATGGATTGCCGTCGCCGTCGCCGCCGATCCACGATCCGAAGCGAATTACTTGAGGTAGATCGTTGGCTTCAATTTCAATGTGGTACTCGTCGCGAAGCGCGCCGGCAATTTCTTCAAACAATTGCGGCACGGTGTCGAAGATGGCGATGTCGTAATAATCCAGGCCAAGCTTGATTTCATTCTGCACGGTGGTCCGCTGGCTGCGGACTTCATCGGTCTGCCACAAGGCGGTGATCTCCGCGAGGATGTCTTCTTCGCGGGCCGCGAGTTCCTCATCCTGCAGCGGAATCTGGTTCAGGCTTTCAAGTATTTCGCCGAGGCGACGCCGCTTCAGCAGGACAGAACGGCGCGCGACCTCCGTGGGATGCGCCGTGAAGACGGGAATCACGCAGATTTTCGCGAGCAGTTCGAGCGCCTCGGCGGCCGTCATGCCGGCTTCCTTCATGCGGCGCAAGGTGCCGCGCATCTCTCCGGGTTGGGGCGGACTCTGGCTGCCGAGCAGCCGATGCGCGCGGCGGCGTCGCTTGCGGTGGTTGGTTTCCGCAAGGTTGATCAGCTCGAAATAAAACGCGAATGCCCGCGTCAACTGCTCGGCAAATGCAGTGTCGCAGGCGGCAATGCGCGCGATGGCCTGACCCAGCAGCGAATCCGCTCTTTTTGAGTCGCCCTGCAGCCGCGCTTCCCGGCTGTCGGTGGTGGTGCGGCGCAAATCTTCCACGGCCTGAAACAGAGCATCGCCGGACTGTTCCCGAAGCACGCGCCCGAGTAGCGTTCCCAACGAGCGAACGTCGCGGCGCAGCGGCGCTTGCTTGCGTTCAGGATCGAACGACTGCAACTCTTCGAGCCGTTCGGCCCAGTTTTCCGGCTTCCACAAGAGGTCCATACGCTATTTGCATTATGCAGGAGCGAGCAGGTATTTCCTACGCGTCCGGCGAAGAAATCGTTGCTCCGCGGCTGCAGTTGCGGCCTCAACCTACCCCCAAAAATCTGGAGTGCGAGAAAAAATAGACCGAAAATCGAGATCTTTATGGGTTCCTTATATCTATTTTGCATTCATAGAGTTCATCGGACAAATAACTGGAAGCGGAAATAGATGACGGCAACTCCCGATCATCGCGGTTGAGTTATTTCCTTCGATCGATGCGAGAAAGTTCCCTGGTGGATTTCAGGAGGATTGATTGATCGGAAAGAGCGCGTTGCTTAGAATGACCGGAATTTTCCTTTGCGGCGTTATTTCGGCATCGGCTCAGACGCAGAGCGCGACCGCGCCTGCAACTCCGCCGCCAGCAGTCCCGGCTGCGTCTGGTTCTCCAGCAGAAGCTGCGCCTGCGCCCCTGGCGATGCCGGCCATGGTAGGGCCGCTGAGCACGGCTCCGCCTACGACGTTCGATGCGGGCCGGTACTTTGGAAAATTGCAAGTCACCGGGATTCTCAGCGGCTTTGCGTATGCGCAGGACAACCATGCTTCGAGCGATCGATCGAGGGACGCGGACATAAGTAACGTCCAGGTATTCGTGCAAAAGACCAGCGGCATGGTGCAGTTTTATTTGCAGGGTGGCGCGTACAACCTTCCGGCGCTGGGTACGCCGTTTCTTTCCACTCGCGCGACGGTCTCGGACTTTTACGGCCCGCTGCCGCAAGGGTACATAAAGCTCGTTCCGAGGGGGAGCTTTTCCTTCCTTGCGGGAAAATTGCCAACTCTGGTCGGGGCAGAAGACACGTTCACGTTTGAAAACATGAACATTGAGCGCGGTCTCTTGTGGAACCAGGAAAACGCCGTCAATCGCGGCTTGCAGGTGAGTTACAGCAAAGGAAAGCTCAGCGGCGCTTTGACATGGAACGACGGCTTTTACTCCAATCGTTACAACTGGCTGTGGGGCATGCTCACCTACGCCCCGAACGCGGCCAACAGCGTTGAAGTTGTCGGCGGCGGCAATTATGGAACGACCGACCACTCGACCGTCGCCACGCCGCTCTATCAAAACAACAGTTCCATCTACAACGTGATTTATACCCACACGGCCAAGAAGTGGATTCTCGAGCCGTATCTCCAGATCACTTATGTGCCAATGAACGCGGGCATCGGTGTTGCGCGCGCGACGTCCACGGCTGGGGTCGCAGTGCTGGGGACTTACACGTTTTCCTCCCATGTTTCGCTGGCCGCGCGTGGCGAATACATAGCCAGCACGGGCAGCGCCGGCAATGGAGAGGTCAATCTGCTTTATGGGGTCGGAAGCGACGCGTGGTCGATGACGGTGACGCCGACGTATCAGGACAAGGCGTTTTTCGCGCGTGCCGAATTTTCCGTTGTCCATGCGATGGATACGACCTCGGGAGATGGATTTGGCGTGAGCGGCAACGATACGACCCAGGTCCGAGGAATGGTGGAGGCGGGATTCATGTTCTAAAAAGCGCAACCGAGACTCGATGACTGTCAATTCATTCCCCGTGATTTCGTAGCAGAAAGTGTTGAGAAAGATATCCAAAATCCGAACCTTGAACCTACAGGAGAGCGAACATGGCAGACGAACAGAAAGTCACCCGACAAATGGAAGCCATGCCGAGGGCGGCGGGCTTGAGCATCAGCATGGAGAGACGCAGAGCGGCAGCGAGAGCCAGCGCTTCGTTCCGTGAGTGGGCATCGCTGCGATGCGGCGTAATGGCGCTGCTTGTTATCGGACTCTTCATGATCTCCGCGACGTGTTGCAGGGGCCAGTCCGCGCCAAAGCCCGACCCGGCGGGAGTTGCCACGGGAGACAAAACATCTGTCGTTGATGGAGCAGGAAACCCATTCGTCGTTCCTGAGCCGACCGACCCGACCGCCCCTGGCTACGCCCAGGCGAAGAGAGATGCGGCGGCGTTTGAGACCGAGGAAACCAAGGAGCCGCTGGCGGTGAAGCTCGCCGACTCGGTCGGGCACCTGCGGGTAGCGACGAACTTCGCCTGGACGCTCAACACCGGTTATCTGGTGCTGTTCATGCAGGCCGGGTTCGCGCTGCTGACCTGCGGGCTGGTGAGAAAAAAGAATGCCGCCCACCTGATGATGCTGAACTTCGCGGCGTATGTCTTTGCGTTTATCGCGTATTACGCGGTTGGATATGCATTTCAGTTTGGGGCGGTGGCCGTCAACGCTGCGCCGGGGAATATCGGTGGAACTCCAACGTTAAATCACTTCCTTATAGGACACGCTTTATGGGGAATTCTTGGCGGCAAAGCCTTCTTTATGACAAGGGCCGGTTATGACGCCGGCAGCAACGTGCTGGCCCTGTTTGAAGTGGTCTTTATGGAGACCGCCGGGTACATCATTGTCGGTTCCATTTGCGAGCGGATATCCTTCTGGTCCTTTATACTCTGCGAACTGTTCATTGGCGCGATTCTCTATCCAGTCTTTGGCTGCTGGGTCTGGGGCGGAGGCTGGATGTCGCAGCTTGGCACTACCTGGGGACTGGGGCATGGATACGTCGATTTTGCCGGGTCTACGGTTGTCCATGCCGTCGGCGGATTCTGCGCGATGGCCTTGTCGCTAATTTTGGGGCCAAGGCTGGGAAAATTCGGGCGAGACGGAAAACCTCGAGCGTTTCCGGCCCATAACCTGGTCTATGTTGTGACCGGGACGTTTATCCTGCTTTTCGGCTGGATGGGATTCAACCCTGGCTCAACCCTGGGCGCGACCGACCTTCGCATTTCGGTGATCGCAATCAACACCAACCTGTCGGCTGTCGCGGGCGCGGCCACCGCTATGCTTTTCTGGTATTTCAAGTTTAAGAAGCCAGACATCACCATGGCCTGCAATGGCATGTTGGCGGGCCTGGTTGCAATCACGGCGCCGTGCGCATTCGTCAGTCCGACTTCCGCGTTTATTATCGGGATTCTGGCGGGGTTCGTGGTGTGCCTGGGGGTGCTTTTCAACGACCATGTGACCAAAATCGACGACCCGTGCGGGGCGATTTCAGTACATGGTTTCTGCGGCGTGCTGGGGGCCATCTGCCTTGGACTGTTTGCCGACGGCACCTACGGCGCTGGATGGAATGGCATCGGCGCGGCCAGTTATCTCGGCCAAGCGGGCAAGGGCGTGACGGGGCTGTTCTACGGCGACTCCAAACAGTTTCTGGTGCAGGTCATAGGCGCATTGATCTGCGTGACGTGGGCATTCGGAGCCACGTTTATCGTGTTTAAAATTGTCAATGCGGTAAAGCCGATGCGGGTCTCAGCGGAAGTCGAAGAGATGGGCCTGGATGTGCCGGAATTCGGACTTCTGGGATATCCCGAGGATGTCGTACACAGCACGAACGTTGCATGAGTCGTGTGGGGCCACGCAAGCTATCTGAAAATTGAGAATGGAGAGTGTTATGAAAAAGATTGAAGCCATAATTCAGCCGAACAAGCTGGACGCGGTAAAGGAGGCGCTTATCGGCATGGGCGTCGAAGGCATGACCGTCTCCGATGTGCGCGGGCATGGGCGACAGAAGGGACATACCGAGGTGTACAGGGGGGCGGAGTACACGGTCGACTTTCTGCCCAAACTGAAGCTGGAGGTATTCGCGCAGGACGCACGCGCGGACCAGATCGTGCAGGCGATCGGAACAGCGGCCAGGTCGGGACGAATCGGAGATGGCAAAATCTTCGTTTCCTCGATTGAGGAAGCGGTCCGCATACGAAACGACGACCACGGAGAAGCGGCGCTGTAATTTCATAGGGCGCACGATGACAAAAAAGCGGCCCGCAAATTATCGCGGGCCGCTGGAGTGGTGGAGGCAAAAACTTTAGAAGATGATCTTTGCCTGCAGTTGGATAGTCCGCGGCGTACCGATCGAATTGATGATGACGCCGGTTTTTGAGTTTGGCATGGCCCAGTTCAGGTGGTTGTAGACATTGAAGAATTGCGCTTCAAAGTCGAGCCTCAAGTTTCTCCAGAGCGGCGTCACTTTATAGACGCTGGCGTCCATATTGTTGAAGCCAGGTCCTGTCATGTAATTAGGCGGAATGTTGTTCCGGAAATCTGATTGGTCTTGCGTCCCCTCCGTGTACGTCTGACCGGCATAGGGAGTGCTACCGGTCGAATCCCAAAAAGTCGCGTCGAACCAGTGGGCCAGCGTCCTCTGGCCTGGCGGCAGGATGCCGGTTTTGCCGGGAGACAAATTGATTGATCCGCCAGTTGGTCCAACCGACCCAACTTGATTAAAGAACGGCGCGAAGTAAAAACCGCTGTGCCACAGGAAGAAGGCGGAAAGGTTATACCCGCTGACAAGAGCGTTGACGATTCCATGCGAATTCCCCAGGAATCTCTGGCCCTTGCCGAACGGGAATCGGTAGTGACCGTTCAACTGAAAGGTCTTGTCTGGCAGTGTTGGGTCATTTGAGTAGACGGCGCGCAACCGCTCGGAATCGGGGGCTCCAGAGCCGATCTGGCCAAGCATATAGCCAGGAGTGAGCGCCGCTGGAATCATCTCGTTCGAGGACTCACCCCCGGGATAGGTGCCAACCCCCGCTGGTGTGCTTCCGTTGCTG